>NZ_MQUI01000009.1:0-112010 GCF_001970915.1 Sphingomonas sp. Sph1(2015) | reverse complement strand
GCTGCAGCTGTTCTTGCCCAGATCGATCCCGAGAACCGATACGTCCATGACCTTGGCTCCTTCCTCAAACGACCCGCTGTCGTGCGATAACAACGGTTCGGTTTAGGGGCGGGCCATCCATAAAGGGGGGCGTTTCCACGCCAGCACTGACGGCAGCGACGCCCTTGCCATGCGTCTCACGGAATGATGGGGATGCGGCTGTCACCAGCGTACGATACTCTATAAAGCGGAAAGCGCGAAACGCTCATTAACCGACCTCAAACTATGGCCCTCGCCCGCCTATGATGGCGGCGCCACGCGCAAAAAAAGGCCCCGGTTTTCGCCGGGGCCTCGATCCGATCGCGAGGGAAGAGCGATCGAAAGTTTAGAAGGTGCCGCGCAGACCGATCAGGAACTGACGGCCGGGCTTGTACTGGTTGAACGTCGCGTTCTCGAACTGGAAGTAGGAGCGCAGCGTCGCATTGGTGAAGTTGGCGACGTTGACGGTCAGCTGCGGCGCACCGGCAATCCCGAAGATCTTGTCGAGGTCGAAGGCCGACGAGAAGTCGTAGGTGGTATAGTCGGTGCCGAACAGCGCCGCGTTGGGGATGCCGTTCTGCGCCGCACCGCTGTTCTGAGCACCCTGACGCGAGGTCGTGGCGACGCGCAGCATGACGCCGTTCTTCTCGTAATAGCCGGTGATGTTGTAGGTGAAGGGCGCCACGCCGAACGCAACGGCGGGGCCGTCGCTGCGCTGGTCGACGATCGTTGCGTTGGCGTTGAAGCCGAAGCCGGTGATGCCGATCGCGCGGGTCAGGAAGTCGAGCGGCTGAACCCACTGGAATTCCAGGCCGTTGATGGTCAGCTTGTTGGGTACGTTGACCTGTGACGTGACCTGCACCTGGGCCGCACCAGGCCCACCGCGCGCGTTGATCGCGATCTGCTGCGTCGGGTTCAGCGTATCATAGGTGATGCCATACTGCGCCAGGTTCGAGAAGGGCACCGTGCTGATCGCGGTGGTGGTGAATCCTTCCAGCGACTTGCGGAACGCGTTGAAGCTGATCACGCCCTCACGGCCGGTATAATATTCGAAGCCCAGGTCGAGATTGGTCGACAGATAGGGCGCCAGCGCCGGGTTGCCGATCGAGGCCTGGTCGGCCGAGGGCGCGCCGAAGTTGATGCCCGGCAGCTGTGCCGAGGGATCGGGCCGGGTCATGGTGCGCGAACCCGCGACGCGGACCACGGCATGCTCGCCGATATCATAGGCGAAGGTCGCGGCGGGCAGCCATTCGGAATAGACGTTGCGCGTCTCGGCGATGTTGATGATG
The DNA here is from genome assembly GCF_001970915.1 of Sphingomonas sp. Sph1(2015). Classification (NCBI taxonomy): domain Bacteria; kingdom Pseudomonadati; phylum Pseudomonadota; class Alphaproteobacteria; order Sphingomonadales; family Sphingomonadaceae; genus Sphingomonas; species Sphingomonas sp. Sph1(2015). Next base: position 110,703 of record NZ_MQUI01000009.1, on the reverse strand, counting down.
CTCGGGTAACGGCTGCCATCGGGCAACGATGCGCCGGAAGCGGTGGTGTTGCGGGGATCGGGCAGCGAGACGCGGCCCGAGATCGTCTGGATCGTGTTGACGTAGCGCAGGCCGACATTGAAGCGCAGCGTGTTGCCGCCCAGTTCCTGCGCGCCGTTGACGGTCGCGAAGGCCGACTTCACGACCTCGCGGATGAAACCTGCGCTGGCGCCGGTGTTCGCGCCGCCATTCTCGGGCGCGTTGTCGTGGAAGAACTGGTAGTTGCTGGCCTTGGCAAAGGCGGGCCAATTGACCGTCACGAAACCGGCGGGTCCCGGCGACAGATAGCTGGGGGCCGCGCTGTTGGGGATCAGCGAGCCACCATAGCTGACCGGGCCGCTCATGCCCGAGCTGAAGCCCGTGCCATACCCCGGATAGGTCGGATAGCCCGCAGGGGCTGCGCCCGGCGCGTTCAGGCCTTCGCAGGGCGGCTGCGAGTTGGGCGAGGGGACGGCGACGTTCGGGTTGTTGCCGCACACGGCGTTCTGCCAGAACTGGCTGTTGTCGAAGCCCCGGATGCGGCGCGACGTGTCGTCATAAGCGCCGCCGACCTTCAGGTTCAGCGCGGTGTCGCCCCAGGTCAGGTCGCCGCGAAGGCCCTTGTTGATGTTCAGGCGACGCTCGTCCTGCAGGTTGACGCGGCTGCCCGCATACCAGCCGAAATTCTTAGGATCGTTCAGGTCCAGCGCGCTGGTGATCGTCGGGATGCCGCCATTGTTCGAGAAGGTGACGGTGTTGCCGACGCCCAGCGGCGTCGTCATGCCGACGGTCGGACTTTCGCGGTGGAAGGTCGACCGGGCGTAATTGCCCTGGAAGTTCAGCTTCAGCTTGTCGTTGATCTGCCACTCGGCACCCGGATTGACGCTCCAGAGGCGCGTCGTCTCGGTATAGGGGCGGAATTCGTTGAAGAACTGGGCATTGGCAAAGGTGCCGCCCGTGACGGTGCAGCCCGCGCTCCAATCCGACTTGTCGAAGGTGAGGTTGGTCGGGATGATCGCGCCGTTGCGGACGATCCAGGCCATGTTCTCACGGGTCAGCTCGTTCTTCTTGAAGCCGTACAGGCCGTCGACATAGAAATGCAGCTCGTCGGTCGGGCGATATTCGGCGCTCAGGATCGCATTGATGCGGTCACGCGGACCGCGAATGCTGGTCACGCGGCCCAGGCGCGGCAGCAGGCCGTTGTCGATCTGCTGGATGGTCGCGCCCGGATTGTTGGCGAGCAGGAAGTTGCGGTCGATCACCGTGCCGGGGATCAGGCCCGCGCCCGCGCCGTTGGGAACGGTGGACGGGATCGTCCAGTTGCCGCCACCGGTGCCGGTGTTGCAAACGGTCGTCGTACCGCATTGTGCGGCGGTCAACTGCGGGTTGGTATAGCCGATCGTCTCGAAACCGCGCGTGTCGGTGAACAGGCGCTGCGCCGAGACGCCCGCCAGCACGCCGAACGTTTCGTTGCGCCAGCTACCGATCAGCGAGCCACGCGCACCGATCCGGTCTTCCGGCGTCTGCTTCGACCCCTGGATGTTATAGGCGAGGAAGGGGCCGCTGCGATCGAACGGGCGGGCAGAGCGCAGGTCGATATTACCCGCCGCGCCGCCTTCCAGCAGGTCGGCGGTGTAGCTCTTGTTCACGGTCAGCTTGGTGAACAGGTCGGTCGGGAAGAAGCTGAGGTCGACGGAGCGGTCGGTGCCCTGCGCGTCGGTCGAACCCGACGAGGCGACCGCGATCGGTGCGCCGTTCAGCGTGACGTTGGTGAAGTTCGATCCCAGGCCGCGAATGGCGACGTTGGTGCCTTCGCCGGTCACGTCGCGGGTGATGGTGACGCCCGGAATGCGATTGAAGGATTCCGCGATGTTGGTGTCTGGAAACTTGCCGATATCCTCGGCAAAGATCGAGTCGGTGAAGCCGGTCGCCGCGCGCTTGGCATTGGTCGACTTGGCAAGGCTCGAGCGATAGCCGGTGACGACGATGTCTTCGGACGGCGTGCCCGGGGTCTGATCGGTTCGCGGTGCGGGCGGCACGGAGGGGCCGTTATCCTGGCCGTCATTAAGTATCTGCCCTTGCGGGGCGGGAACCGCCTGCGCCCAGGCCGTCGAAGCGCTCATCGCGCCAACGGCCGTGGCGCAAAGCAGGGCGATGCGGCTGAGGCGGATGGTGGGCACGGATTTCATGTCAGGTCCTCTCTTGCGGCCCGCTGTCGTTCGTTGCGACATGCGGATTGATTTCGTTGGATCGGGTCGGTGTCGGATCAGGGTGCCGGTGGCGCGCGATGATGGCTGGGAACACGCGTCTCGCGGTCTGCCGATGCGTCGGCCATGACGATGCCGTTAACCATGCTATCCCCTCCAACCGTCTGATGCGGCGTATGCTGATAGCGCTATCGTTCTGCCCTATTGGTCCACAAGTCAATGAAAATTGGTTAGGCCGCAACGGGTTCGTGACGAACTATGGCTGTTCTGCCACAGCCGGGCCGTATCAAGATGAAACGAGAGCGCTAAGTCCAGGCGCCGGCCGAAAGTCGTTTATCTTGCTACAATCGATTTACAGATCGGCAAGCAGACCGGCACCGGCCCGACCAAAGCTTATAATTCTGGTTTTGCCGGTGAGGAATAGCGGTCGGTCGCGGCCATGACAGGCCACGACCATTAACCGTCTTATGAAGTGTGCCCCGGCGCGTAGGGAAAGCGCTGCGCCTTGTACCAGGCCAGATCATGGTCGGGCGCCCGCACCCCGGCGGGCAGCGGGCGATGATTGACCGACATCCAATAGGCCAGGCTCGCATCGCGCCACCACCGGGCCTCGCGTTCCTGAACGGCGAGATAGGTTGCCGTCTTCTGCCACCGCTCGGCATCGATCTTCGGGCGCAGACTTTCCCATTGGCGCTGCATCTGCACGACATAGGCGACGCCGCGATCATAATGGGCGACGAGATCCTCCCAGAGGGTGCGGCCATCCTTCATCCGGCGGTCCCACGGCAGGTGATGGAACCAGAGGAGCATGGATTCAGGCGTCGTCTCCGGCTTGGCAAAGGCCTTGGCCACCGGCCCCGCATATTGGCCGACCGCGTTGCTGCCCGAGGCGGTGCGGTCGAAGCCGATCCCGTTGGCATCGGCGCGGTGATAATAGGTCGGGTTCCATTCCGGCCGGGCCAGTTCGGATACCCATGGTCCCGGCCCGTAATGATGACCCGTCGCCATCAGATGCGCGAGGCCCAGCGCGCCGGTATAATCGACCACCGCTTCCCGGCTTCCCATCATCATCGCGGTGACGGTATCGATGACCTGGGCGTCGGTGCTGAAGGTCTGCGCGGCCCAGGCGCGCGCAATATCCTCCGCCGAGAGATCGGGGTCCCAGGCCAGACGCCCAAAGGCGTACCAGTTCGCCTGATTGAAGGTCGATCCGCTCCAGTCGCGATCGCGCCCGATGTTGGCGACGCCCGCCATGCCGGACAGCGTGTGATGTTCGGCCTGACCGTCGACGACATCGGCCACCGTCTCACCCGGCCTGCGTCCTGTCTTGGAATCCAGCACCTCGGTGAACAGCGGGCCGAGATAGGCGAGGTGGGTCGCAAAGCCCAGATATTCCTTGGTGATCTGGAACTCGATCATCAGCGGCGTGCGTGGCATCGCGCCGAACAACGGGTGGAACGGCTCGCGCGGCTGGAAGTCGATCGCGCCGTTCTTCACCTGTACCAGCACGTTGTCGGCAAACTTGCCGTCGAGCGGCTTGAACTCGGTATAGGCCTGTTTCGCGCGGTCTTCGGGGTCGGTTTCGGCATAGACGAAGGCGCGCCACATCACGATGCCGCCATGGGGCTTGACCGCAGCGGCCAGCATGTTCGCGCCGTCCGCATGAGACGCGCCATAGTCGCGCGGGCCGGGCTGGCCCTCGCTGTTGGCCTTGACCAGGAAGCCACCGAAATCGGGGATGGTGCGATAGATTTCATCGGCCTTTGCTTTCCACCACGCCGCCACCGCCGGATCGCGCGGATCGGCGGTCTTCAGGCCGCCCAGCTCGATCGGCGCGGAAAATTTGACCGACAGATAGACCTTGATGCCCCAGGGGCGGAACACGTCTGCCAGCGCCGCCGCCTTGGCGATATAGGGCGCGGTCAGGCTGTCGGCCTTCGCGTTCACGTTGTTCAGGACGGTGCCGTTGATCCCGATCGAGGCATTGGCGCGGGCATAGTCAGTATAGCGCGGGTCCTTGAAGTCAGGCAGCGTCCACCAGTCCCATAGCGACTGCCCCGCATAGCCGCGCTCGACGGTTTCATCGAGATTGTCCCAATGGTTGAGCACGCGCAGCTTGACCTTGGGCGCCGAACGCAGCGCGACGCCGTTCGCCTTGCCGCCGGTAGCGAGGTGGCGGATCAGCGCGAACGCACCATAGAATGCGCCGCGATCGCTGTTGCCCGCGACCAGCAGGACGTTCTGCCCGTCCAGCGTGACGCTACGGACGAGATAGCCTTCGTCACCCAACCCCTCGAACGGCAGACGCAGCGAACGGAGGGCGGGGTCGGCCGCCGTCGCGACCATGACGGGCGGCGTGCCGGAAGGCAGCGCGCGGCGCAGCTCGGAGGCAGCCAGATCGAGCGTCGCTGACACCCCCGACACCCTGACATTTACCTGTCCGACCGATGGCGCGACGCTGCGCAGCCATAGCGCATAACCGTCCTCTGCCGCCGCCGGACATGGCAGTGCGACCAAGGACAGGGACAGCGCGGTGGTCCATGCGCGAATCCGTTTCATGCCATACTCTCCCGATATGTCGACGATTGACAAGCCGACGCTTGGCCCGCACGTTACCGCTATCAGACCAATTGGCAAGTCGGGTTGGACCGGCTGCCTGACAGGAGGGGCCTGAATGACCCGGTGGCAAGACCCGATCCGCCATGCCGCATCGTGCGGCCATCCTTCTGTCGCGTTCGTGTTCGCCTGAAGGACGTTTCCATGCCCAAGATCGTTTCCGCCCGCCTGATCGTTACCTCACCGGGGCGCAACTTCGTCACGCTGAAGATCGAGTGCGACGACGGCACCACCGGCCTTGGCGATGCCACGCTCAACGGACGCGAGATGGCCGTCGCCAGCTATCTGCAGGACCATGTTATCCCCTGCCTGATCGGACGCGAGGCGCACCGGATAGAGGATATCTGGCAGTATCTCTACAAGGGCGCATACTGGCGACGGGGGCCGGTGACGATGACCGCGATCGCGGCGGTCGACATGGCGCTGTGGGACATCAAGGGCAAGGTCGCCGGACTGCCTGTCTATCAGCTGCTGGGGGGGGCCGCGCGTGAAGGCTGCATGGTCTACTGCCATGCCAATGGCACGACGATCGAGGACACGATCGCCACCGCGATCCGGCACCGCGACGAGGGCTATCGCGCGATCCGCCTGCAATGCGGCGTGCCGGGCCTCGCCTCCACCTATGGCGTCGCCAAGGCGGGGCAGCGCTACGAACCCGCCGATGCCGACCTGCCGACCGAAAGCGTCTGGTCGACCGAGAAATATCTGCGCGTTGTTCCCGAACTTTTCGCCGCCGCGCGTGAGGCGCTGGGCTGGGACGTCCATCTGCTCCACGATGTCCATCACCGCCTGACCCCGATCGAGGCGGCGCGGCTGGGCAAGGATCTGGAGCCGTATCGCCCCTTCTGGATCGAGGATGCGACCCCCGCCGAGGATCAGGATGCCTTCCGCCTGATCCGCCAGCATACGACGACACCGCTGGCGGTGGGCGAGATCTTCAATTCAATCTGGGATGCCAAGCATCTGATCGAGAACCGACTGATCGACTATATCCGCGCCACCGTCGTCCATGCGGGCGGGCTGACCCATTTGCGGCAGATCGCGTCGCTGGCGGACCTGTATCAGGTGCGCACCGGCTGCCACGGCGCGACCGACCTGTCACCCGTCACCATGGCGGCGGCGCTGCATTTCGGGCTGTCGATCCCCAATTTCGGCATTCAGGAGCATATGCCGCACACCGATGAGACGGATGCGGTCTTCCCGCATCAATACCGTTTGGAGGACGGCATGATGCACCCCGGCGACGCGCCCGGCCTGGGCGTCGAGATCGACGAGGCGCTGGCCGAGACGTATCCGTACAGGCGTGCCTATCTGCCGGTGAACCGTCTGGAGGACGGGACGCTGTGGAGTTGGTAAAGAGGGTGGATTCGGTGAGATGAGCGATCTGACCCAAGCCGCCGCCACCGCGCCAGACACCGTGGCCCAGGCCGTGCCGCCCCCGCGCGGGCGGGTGCGCTGGGTCATCTGCGGTCTGCTCTTCGCCGCCGTGGTGCTGAGTTACATCGACCGGCTGGTGCTGGGCGTGCTCAAGCCGCAGCTGACCGCACTCTATGGCTGGACCAACAGCGGTTACGGCGACATCACCGGTTATTTCCAGGTGGCCTATGGCCTGGGTTTCCTGCTGTTCGGCTGGCTGATCGACCGGATCGGACCGCGTGCGGGTTATATGCTGGCAATGGGCGCGTGGACGGTCGGGCATTTCGCGCAGACACTCGTCACCTCGACGACCGGTTTCGCGCTCGCCCGCATCCCGCTGGCGCTGGGGGAGGCGGGCACCTTCCCATCGGCACTGGCGGCCGCTTCGCAATGGTTTCCCAAAAAGGAACGCGCGATGGCGATCGGCATCTTCAATGCCGGGGCCAATGTCGGCGCGGTGGTGACGCCGCTGCTGATCGGGTTCCTGATCGCCGATCTGGTGCTCGATTGGCGCTGGGCCTTCATCGTCACCGGGCTGTTCAACCTCGTCTGGCTGACCGCGTGGTGGCGGCTCTATCACCCGCCGCACAGCCATCCGCGCATCACATCCGAGGAGCGTGCCTGGATCGAGGCAGAACCGGTCGAGACGACGGGGCGCGCTGGCTTCCTGACCGTTTTGCGGCACCGCGAATCCTGGTCCTACATGACCGGGCGCTTCCTGATCGATCCGGTCTGGTGGACCTTTTTGTTCTGGCTGCCGGATTTCTTCCACAGCCGTTACGGCTATGATCTGAAGAATTTCGGGCCGCCACTGGTCGCCATCTATATCATGGCCGACGTCGGTGCGATCGTCGGCGGCTGGTATTCGTCACGGCTGTTGAAGCGTGGTGTCGAGACGGGCCGCGCGCGCAAGCGGGCGATGCTCGCCTGCGCGCTGTTCGCCCTGCCGGTAATGTTCGCCGCGCAGGCGAGCAGCATCTGGATCGCAGTGGCGATGATCGGACTGGCCTGCGCCGCGCATCAGGGCTTTTCGACCAACCTCTTCGCGCTGCCCGGCGATCAGTTCCCCCGCTATGCGCAAGGGACATTGATCGGCCTGGGCGGTTTTGCCGGGGCGGCGGGCGGCTTCATCGCGTCCAAGGCGCTGGGGGCATTGCTCGACCGGGTGGGGAGCTATCAGCCCTTCTTCATCGCGTGCGGCGTCGCCTATCTCGTCGCGCTGCTGGTCTTCCATATTCTCAACCCGCGTTACCGCGATGTGCGGATCGGGGGCGTGTAACATTTCATGTCCCGGTCCCGGCGGCGGATATACGGCCGGATCGGGTGGTTTCTCGCTCACGCAGCCGGGAGCCAGCATGAACAGGATCGCCTTCGCCCATCTTCTCCTCGCCTCGACCATAGTCGCAGGCGGGGCCTCTGCCCAGTCGACATCGCAGGTCGTCGGCCTGCCACCACAGCCCGAGCCCTATGAAACGGAGTCGGTGGTCAACCATCCCAAGACCATCGGTTGGCCGGAAGGGCGCAAGCCCGTCGCACCGCGCGGCTATGAGGTGGTGAAGTTCGCCGGCGGTCTCGATTATCCACGCCAGGCGCTGTTGCTGCCCAATGGAGATGTGATCGTCGCGGAGGCGCGGACCAAGCCCAAGCTCGACGCCGATCCCGAGGTTCAGCGCGGACAGGCGCTCTCCAAGACCACCGGCTTCAGTGCCAACCGCCTGACCCTGCTCCGTGATGCGGATCGGGACGGAGTGGCGGAACAACGCTTCGTGCTGCGCGAGGGGCTGAACCAACCGTTCGGGATGCAATATGTCGGTGGGCGGCTCTATGTCGCGAACACCGACGGCGTGGTGAGCTTTCCGTTCCAGCCCGGCCAGACGACGATCACCGCTATGCCAAAGCCGCTGATCGCGCTGCCTGCCGGAGGTTATAACAACCACTGGACCCGCAACCTGCTGCTCAGCCCGGATGGCCGCACGCTCTATGTCTCGGTCGGCTCGGCCTCCAATGTCGGCGAGTTTGGTATGGACGAGGAAAAGCGCCGCGCCGCGATTCTCGCGGTCGATCTGGCGAGCGGGCTGGAGCGGCTCTACGCCTCGGGCCTGCGCAATCCGGTCGGCATGGCCTGGGCACCCGGCGGGGTGTTGTGGACGGCGGTAAACGAACGGGACGAGATTGGCGACGACATCTCGCCCGACTATCTGGTCGGGGTGAAGGAGGGCGGCTTCTATGGCTGGCCGTACAGCTATTATGGCAAGCAGGACCCCCGCCATGCGAATGAACGCCGTGACCTGCTGGCGACGACGTTGATGCCCGATGTGGCGGTCGGTGCCCATGCCGCCGCGCTGGGTCTCGCGTTCGACAAGGGGAATGCGGGGCAAACCGCCTATGTCGCGCGACATGGTTCGTGGAACCGGTCCAGCTTCAGCGGCTATGACGTGCTGGCCGTGCCATTTGCAGGCGGCCGCCCGACCGCCGCGCCGCAGCCCTTCCTGACCGGCTTCGTCGCCGATGCCAAGAAGGGCGAAGTCTATGGTCGTCCGGTCAGTATCCAGACCCGCGCGGACGGGGCGATCTTTGTACTCGACGATGCGGGCGATACGGTCTGGCTGGTCCGTCGGAGTTCGTGAGGCGCGATCAGGGTGCGGTGATGGCGGCGATCGCGTTCGCCATCGCCGGGGCCGCCGGTCCCGCCCGGGGCCAGTCGATCCCGTTCGCCGATACCGAGGATGCCACCCTGTCGGAGATCGATGTGAAGGATGGGGGCAGGGACTGGCATCCGGTCGTAACGCTCGACATCCGCAACGGCGATTATGCGCGCGGTGCGCTGGACGATGACGATGCCGCGCTTGACCGGGTTCCGGTGCATATGGCCTTTGGCGGCGCATTGGTGCTTCGGCGCAGAGGAGACGGTAACGGCGATCTGTTCGTCATCGGACAAAGCTCCAACGGTTTTCACGCCCCTCGTTCGGACGAGAGGGTCAAGCCGCGCGCCTGGTACGAGAGTAACAATCTGCTTGGGCTCGCCTGGCGTCCGGCGAAAGGGCTGACGACGGCTGCGACCTATACGCTCAAGACCAGCCCCAACAGGGTCGCCTCCACGACGCACGAAGCGAGCGTAAGCATCCTCTACACGGCGGATCGCGGGCTGGGGCGTTTGAAGCCGCGCGCCGCGATCACCCGCCGGACGCAGGGCGAGGGTGGTTTCTATACGATTGCCGGGATCAACCCGTCTTTCGAGTTCCTCAACCGGGAGAATGGGCCATCGCTCGGCGTGCCGGTAATGGTCGGCGTCGGTTGGAACGGCTTCTACGCGGAGGGCAGCGGCACGCGCCTCTACGGCAGCGGCGGGCTTACGCTGTCTCAGCCCATCAATCTTGGTGGGAGCACCGCGACCTTGCAGGCCGACATCGTCGCGCTGGTCCGGGACGAGCGGCTGCGTCGCCTCGACATGCCGGGCGGGACGACGGCGGCAGTGGTTCCGCATGCCACCATCTCACTGACCATGGCCTGGTGACGCCTTCCGACCGAAACGGGAGCCGACTTCATTTCGATGCGTTTACGACCTGATATATGGGAGTGACGAACGGTTATGCGGACGGGATCGGTATTGGCGCTGGGACTGCTGCTGTCGGCCTGTGGCGGTCAGGTCGCAACGGATCAGAATGCCACGTCTTCGACAAACGAGGAATCCGGCCCCGCTCAGTGGAGCGACCGCACGCGCGGACAGCTGCGTCAGGCGATCGACGGGCGGGCGGCGCATGGTCTGGACCATATGACGTTCGACGTGTCGGGCAGCGATGAGGCCAAGACCACCGAACAGGCTCTCCGCTTCGCCACGGCCCTGGCGCGGGGCGCGACCGATCCGACCAAGCTCTACGATGTCTATACCGTGCCGCGCCCGTCGCCCGATCTGAAGGCCGGGCTGGCGGCGGCGCTGCGGGGCGGAGATCTTACCAAATGGCTGAACAGCCTGGCGCCGCAGGACGGCAATTACAAGCGACTGTCCGACGCCTATCTGAAGCTTCGCCAGCAGCCGCAGGACGCCGACGTCAAGATCGCAGGCACCGGCGAGCCGATCAAGCCCGGCGCGGCCGATCCGCGCCTGCCCGTCATCCTGCGCGAGCTGGTCGTCCTCGATTATCTGGCGCCCAACGCGGCCCAAGAGACCAGCTATAGCCCGACCATCGTCGATGCGGTCCGCAGGATGCAGGCCGATTACGGCATGAAGCCCGATGGCATCATCGGCAGTGAGGCGCTGGCCATCCTCAACATGTCGAACGCCGACCGGGCGCGCGCCATCGCCGTTGCGATGGAACGGCTGCGCTGGCTGGAGCGGACACCGCCCGCCACGCGCATCGACGTCAACATCGCCGCCGCCCGCCTGACCTATTGGCGGGACGGCAAGATCGTCGACAGCCGCAAGGTCGTGGTCGGCGAGCCGGATACCGAGACGCCGCAATTGGGGTCGCCCATCTATCGCCTCGTGGCCAACCCGACCTGGACCGTACCGCGCTCGATCCAGCAGAAGGATCTGGCCAAGAAGGGGGCCGGTTATCTGAAGGCCAACAACATGGTCTGGAAGGATGGCTGGATCGTCCAGCAGCCCGGCCCCAAGAATTCGCTCGGGCTGGTCAAGTTCGACATGCTGAACGATCATGCCATCTATCTGCACGATACGCCTGCCAAGGCGTTGTTCGGCATGGTCCAGCGTCAGCGGAGCCATGGTTGCGTCCGCGTCGACGACGCGCTGGGTTTTGCCGAGATGCTGGCCAAGGACGAAGGCGTGTCCGACGAGTGGCACAAGGCACGTGAGACGGGCAAGGAGAGCTCCGTGAAGCTGCAGCGCCAGATTCCCGTCCGGCTGCTCTATCAGACAGTGTTGTTCGACGATGGCGGAGAGCCGATCGTGCGCAACGATCCCTATGGCTGGGACGACCGGGTCGGTGCGGCATTGGGCTTCAAGGCGGGTAAGGCGCTCCGGGTCATGACCGGCGCGGCGGATGTCGGGCCGTAACGGCCCGGCGGGCTAGCCCCTCAACATCCGGAGGTTGGACAGGAAGTTGGCGATTTCGCGGCGGCGCAACCGTTCCTCCGCGAACTCGCCATCGACCCCCAGTCGCCAGCGCAGTGCCCGGTCATCGGGTGCTTCGTAAAGCGCGTCGAGATCGTCGCTCCACGCTTTGACATCCTCTTCGCGATCGGCCAGCCCCGCCTCGACCAGATCACCGGCCTGAGCGGCAATGGCCAGCGCAATCTCGCGGAGCGCCAGCTCGGGATGATATTGCACGCCCCAGAAGACGCCGCGGTCGAAACGGATTTCCGCCGCCTGCACCCATGTCACGGCATTGCTGGCAAGCAGCGTCGCGCCGGGCGGCAGTTCCTCCACCTCGTCGCCATGGATGGCGGGCGCGTCCCAGCTGGATGGCCGACCTGCAAGCAGTGGATGGCTGCGCCCCGCATCGGTCGGCGTGATGCGGCGGGCGATACCTGCCTCCATCCGCTCGGGCATCTTGCGTACCTGTCCGCCCGCGGCCGCAACCGCGATCTGCAATCCGGCGCAGGAGCCGAAAGAGGGTATGCCTGCCGCGAATACACGGCGCATGAAGTCGATCTGACGCCGGACCTCCGGGCTGTCATCATAGACGTGCATCGGCGAGCCGGTGAGGAACACCCCATCGAACGCCGCCAATTTGTCGTTCGAAAAACCGGAGGCTGCATCGTCGGCCGGGGACACGATCGTCGTTTTGATGCCCGGCTGCATTTGTTCCAGCGTCGCGGCGTAGGTCTCGCCTGAGCTTTTGCCGGTACGGCGGCGGCGGGCTTCGCGTTCCTCAGGCAATTCGCTTTGCGCGATCAGATAATGCGGCATGTCATGCTTTCGATGATGAGCCGCGACAACGCGTGCCCGCGCCGGATGGTTCGCCTCTACATCACTGATATTACCGGAAAATGCTTCTGTCTGTCGCCAGTAAGATCGTCTGGTGGCCAGCGGCGAACGCATTTGCCGCCGCCTGACTAATGCGACCGCTTTGCAATTGCATGAATTTTGCCTATGAGCCCCTTACAACAAAGGGGGTGGCGGGCATGAATATGGGTTGCCGGCTTATGGCGATGACCTCAATCGCGCTTTATCCGGCGGCGGGTCTCGCCTCGGATATGCCGCAGGCGCAGGGGGCGGGCGATGCCTTGCCGCTGACCCCGTCCTTCTCCCCGACGCGCCAGTATCCTTCGGGCGCGGGCGGACCGTTACGCTTGGCTGGGATGTGAGGTTCTGACGATGAAATGGCTCGATCTGCTTCATCGCTGGACCGGCGGTGTCATCGGTCTGGTCCTGGGTCTGCTGGGGCTGACGGGATGTCTGCTCGTCTGGAAGATCGCGCTGATCTCGGTGCCGGGCAAGGCGCTACCGCTGGTCCGCGATCCGGCCGCGGTCGCGGCGGCGGTTCAGCGCATGCTGCCCCAGCCAAAAGGCGGCGAGAGCGTGGTATTCGCCGATAACGGGTTTGCGCTGCACCAGCTGCGGCTTGCCCATGGGGCAGGGGCCTATGCCGATCAGGGTGGTCGGATCGTCGAGCGCTGGAGCAGCCAGTGGGAGCGCTCCGAGCTGTGGCTGTTCGATTTTCACCACCACCTGTTCGCCAGCGATATCGGCGAGACGGTGATCGGCATTGCCGGGCTGTGTGGGCTGTTCTTCGTGGTGTCGGGCACGATCCTGTGGTGGCGGACCCGCCGGACCTTCAAATGGCGGATGCTTCCCAAGCGGTTAAGCCGCCCCGCGATCGTCATGCATCACCGCGATCTGGGCATCGTCGTCGCGCCGCTCCTGCTGCTTTCAAGCATCACGGGTGCCGCGATGGTTTTTCGTCCGGTGGCGATGATCGTCGTCGCTCCGTTTGGCTCACCCGCCAAGGCACTGGCGGCATTGCGGCCGGGCAAGGTGCATGGCGGACCGTTGGCGGCCAGCCCGCCCTGGCGGGCGATGCTGACGGCGGCGAGCCAGCGTTTCCCCGACGCCGTGCCCCGTATCCTGTCCATGCCGCGCAAGCCAGGTGACCCGATCACGCTGCGGATGCGCCGGGCGGACGAATGGTTGCCCAATGGGCGAACGACCCTGACCTTCGACGCGGCCACGGGCCGTCTGTTGACCAGTCGTGACGCGATGGCGATGCCGCAAGCCGCCCGCGTCTATAGCATGCTTTACCCGCTTCATGCCGGACGTGTCGGCGGGGTGGCGTGGAAGCTGCTGATGACCGTCAGCGGCCTGGCGCTGACCCTGCTGGGATCGCTGGCGGTGTGGACCTTCTGGTTCCGGCGACCACGCCGCCCTATCCGGCCGTCCCGCGTTTAGCCCCGGGCTATGGCTTTCGCAGGGCAGAGGCCAGGGCGATACCTGCCGCCAGTTGAAGCAGGCCATATGCCCGGCGGCGCAGTGGATTATTGGTGAAGGGGCGGACGAGCATATCGACCGCCGACACGTCCGATCGCCAGAGTTCGACATGCCGCTTCGGTTGCAACAGGCCGAGCAAGCCATCGCCGATCATGAAAACGGCAGCCATCTCGCCGCTGCGGCGCAAGCCGATCTGCAGGTTGGTCCGGTCGTTCATGGCCGCTCTCCCAAAGTTCCCCAACGCGCACGCGGGGGCTATGGTCGCATGGCGGTCAGCCTGCGGTCGAATTCAGGCGGCGGCGCGTTCTTCTTCGATGATGGCCCGTGCCAGGACCGCGCACTGGCCGCATTTGGGCTGGCGACCGAGCGCCTGATACATTTGGCACGGGGTCATGGAACCGGCGCGAGCCGCATCGCGGACCTGGGATTCCCGAATGGCATTGCAGACGCAGACGACCAAGGCGCTCTCCATCGATTACGCCCTTGCTCTAGCGCTAATGAGAGTGGATCGCAAGCATATTGCGAGGCGTTTGCAGAAAAATTATCCTCCCCGGCCGATCACGCCGCGACTTGCCAGCCGCCATATTCGCTCCAGCGGCCCGTACCGGAAACGGGCAAGCCAGGGCTTTGACCAGAATAGCATCAGGCCCCACATCAGGGGCGCAAGGACATAGAGTTCGGCCCTGCTCCAGCGGGCGAATTGCCCCAGGCCGTGGCCGTAAAAGACCGCCGTCATCAGTACGCTGGTCGCGATATAGTTGGTAAAGGCCATCCGTCCCGCCGCCGCAATCCGGACCGTCCACCAGCCGCCGGGGTGCATCAGCAACAGTATCAACGCTGCATATCCGATCGTGCCGATCAGCCGGAAGGGTACGTTCAGGAACAACTCGACCAGCGCAACGGCGCGAACGTCATAACCGCTTGCCATGACGCCCCATGCCATGGCGGCATAGGCGAGGATGGTCGGGCCAAGGCCCAACACGGCCCAGCGACGATAGGCGGCGCGCGGCCAGTCTCCCGACAGGAAGCCCGATTTGAAGGCGGCCATGCCCAGCAGCATGGCGCTGAGCGTGTCGGGACCGATCTGAACGAGGTCGATCAACGGATTGCCATTATTCTCCAGCCGAAAGGCTGTCGCCATGGCCCAGGACCCGCGCATCGCCGCGATCTCCGGGGCGAGGCTGACAGCAGGGGGCGTGCCGAACGCCCGTTGATAGCTGTCCCATAACGCCGCCATCTGTGGCGTGTCCCGAGCAGCCGAAGCGAACAACCCCAGGCAATCGAGGAAACCGAACGCCATGGACAGTCCCGCAAAGGCCAGAGCGGTCCAGCACAACGCTCTGGGCGTCAGGCCCACAAAGGCGAGTGCGACGATCCCGACCAGTGCGTAATGCGCCAGGATATCGCCGGTCCAGATAAATGTCAGGTGGATCAGGCCCAGGACGAACAGGACCGCCATCCGCCGGAGGTGGAACGACGCTCCGTTCCACCCTGCCGCATCCGCCCGCTGGATGACCAGAAGGGTCGATGCTCCGAACAGGAGCGAGAACAGCCCCCGCATCCGTCCGTTGACGAAGGTTTCGGTCAGGAACCACGTGCCGATATCGATCGGCCGCTGCCCGCCCCAGGCCATCGGGTTGGAATAGGCCGGGTCGGGCAATGCGAAGCCGGGCAGGTTGGCGAGCAGGATCGCCATCACCGCCACCCCGCGCAGCACGTCCAGAGACAATAGGCGCTCGCCCGGGGCGGGTAACGTCAGGGTGGGGGCAGGACCATCGGCCAAAGGGTAGCTCCGTCTATCCCGCCGGGGCTTAGCCTGACATGTCTGGGATGCAACCGTCCGGGGAAGCGAAGCATTGCGATGGCATGGGATTATCGCCTCGCCTGACCGGACGTGCCGCTGCGCGCGCGCATCACTCGCCCGCCGCGTCGGCGCTCCTGCGGAAGATCGAGCCGCTGTTCGCCGGGCGGGAGGTGACCGGCGGGCCGCTGTTGCTTGCGACGATCCTGGCGCTGGTGATGGCCAACAGCCCATGGGCGGGTGGCTTCGAGCGCTTCTGGGACACGCCCGTCACCATCGGCTTCGGAGGGCGCGAGGTGTCGCACGGCCTGGCCGAATGGATCGACCACGCGCTGCTGCCGCTGTTTTTCGTGATCGTCGGTGCCGACGTGAAGCGGGAAATCGCGGTGGGGCCATTGGCGCATTGGCGCAGCGCGGCGCTTCCCCTTTCGGGGGCCTTGGGCGGGATGCTGGTGCCGGTGGGACTTTACTTGGCGGTCGCCGGGGGAACACCGGCGCAGCCCGGTTGGGGTGCGGTCATTACCACCGACACGGCTTTCGGCCTCGCGCTGATCGCGGTCTTTGCGAACCGGCTGCCGGCAGGCTTGCGTGCGACGATGCTGGCGTTCGCGGCGGTGGACGATGTCGGCGGACTGCTGGTCATCGCCTTCGCCTATAGTGGCGCGATCGATCCATGGGGGCTGGTCGTCGCGGCCGCTGGGCTGGGGGGCATCATGGGGCTACGCCGGATCGGCTGGGTGTCGTCGGTGCCCTATGTGCTGCTTGCGCTGCTCGTGTGGGGCGGCGTGCTGGAGTCCGGCATCCATGCGACGATCGCCGGGGTTCTGATCGGCCTGACCGTCCCGGTCCAGCCCCGGCTGGAGCCGCACGACTTCGCGCAGCGCGTACAGCGGCGGGTCGACGAGTTTCGTAACGCGCACGACGCAGCCGAGGATGCCCATGACGACGAGGAAGAGGATCGGCACCGCGAGCGCGCCGAAGAACGGCTGGGCTATCTGCACGAGATGGCGTCGGCCACGCGCGAGGCGAGCAGCCGGTTGATCGAGGTGCTGACGCCGTGGGTCAACTATGTCGTCCTGCCGCTGTTCGCGCTGTCGAACGTGCGCATCCATATTTCGGGGGATTTGCTGTCGATGATCGGCGGCCCACTGGTCATGGGCGTGGTGCTGGGCCTGGTGGTCGGCAAGCCGCTGGGTTTCCTGGCATTCACTTGGGTGGCAAGTGCGACGGGTCTGGCGCAGCGGCCCGATCAGGTGACATGGCCGATGGTGGCAGGCGTTGGCGCTTTGGCCGGGATCGGCTTTACGATCTCCCTGTTCATCGCGGGGCTGGCATTCGGCGATGGCGCGATGCGCGATGCGGCGTCGCTGGGTGTGCTGTTGGCCTCGATGCTGGCGGCGGCGATCGGCTACGCGATCCTTCGCCACTGCGCGGAGCCCCGGCACGCGGCCGAGGCTCCGTCATAGGGTCAGGCGAGGGCGGCGTCCGCGCCCATCAGCGCGGGAAAAAAGCCCTCATGCGCGCGACGCAGGTCGTCGAGCGCCACCACGAAGTCGCCGTCCTCGCGCTCGAAGATCAGGCGCGTGCCCGCCGTGCGGCCGATCCGCTCGACCTCGACGCCCGCCTGATGCGCGTTCGCCAGGAAGTCCATCAGCGCGGTGTCCTCGACCGTGGCGATGTACAGGCCCTGATCCTCGGCGAAGAGCTGGCGGCAGGCCTCGCCCTGCTCGGGGAACTGGATCAGTGCGCCGATATTGCCGGCCAGCGCCATCTCGGCGACCGTCACCGCGATGCCGCCGTCCGAAACGTCATGCACGGCGGTCAGATGCCCGGCGGTGATCGCGTCGCGCACCAGGTCGCCGGTGCGACGCTCTGCATCCAGATCGATCGATGGGGGCGGGCCAGCCTCGCGGCCTTCGATCCCATGCACTTCGCGCAGCCACAGCGACTGGCCGATTTCGCCCTTCGGCGTGCCGATCAGGACGATGACGTCACCAGTGCCCTTGAACGCGATGGTCGCCGACTTGGACCAGTCCGCCATCAGGCCGACGCCGCCAATCGCCGGGGTCGGCAGGATCGCCGACCCGCCGCCGGTCGCCTTCGACTCGTTGTAGAGCGAGACGTTGCCCGACACGATCGGATAGTCGAGCGCGCGGCACGCCTGGCTCATGCCCTCCAGACAGCCGACGATCTGGCCCATGATCTCGGGGCGCTGAGGGTTGGCGAAGTTGAGGCAGTTGGTGATGGCGAGCGGCTTGGCGCCCACCGCCGTGATGTTACGCCACGTCTCGACCACCGCCTGCATGCCGCCGGTGACGGGATCGGCATAGCAATAGCGCGGCGTGCAGTCGGTGCTCATCGCGAGCCCCTTTTGCGTGCCATGGACGCGGACCACGGCGGCGTCGCCACCGGGGCGCTGCACCGTGTCGCCGCCGACCATATGGTCATATTGTTCCCAGATCCATCGGCGCGAGGCGATGTCGGGCGAGGCCATCAGCTTGAGCAGGTCCGCCGCCGGATCCTGACAGCCGGGCGAGGCGATCGCCGCGGGCGCTTCGGTCGGCACGTGCGGACGGTCATAGAGCGGCGCGTCATCGGCCAGCGGCGCAAGCGGAATGTCGCACACCACCTCGCCCTTGTGGCGCAGGACCATGCGGCCGGTCTCGGTCACATGGCCGATAACTGCGAAGTCCAGTTCCCACTTGCGGAAGATCGCCTCGGCGAAATCCTCGCGGCCGGGCTTGAGCACCATGAGCATCCGCTCCTGGCTTTCGGACAGCATCATCTCATAGGCCGTCATGCCTTCTTCGCGCTGGGGCACGTCGTCCATGATCAGCTCGATGCCGACGCCGCCCTTGGATGCCATCTCGACCGACGAGGAGGTGAGGCCCGCCGCGCCCATGTCCTGGATCGCGACGATCGCGTCCGACGCCATGAGTTCGAGGCATGCCTCGATCAGCAGTTTTTCGGTGAAGGGGTCGCCGACCTGTACGGTCGGGCGCTTGGCCTCCGCATCCTCACCGAAATCGGCCGAGGCCATCGTCGCGCCGTGGATGCCGTCGCGGCCGGTCTTCGAGCCGACATAGACGATCGGATTGCCGACGCCGCTGGCGGCCGAATAGAAGATCTTGTCCTGATCGGCGACACCGACGGTCATCGCATTGACCAGAATGTTGCCGTCATAGGCCGGGTGGAAATTCACCTCGCCGCCCACGGTCGGCACGCCGACGCAATTGCCGTAACCGCCGATGCCATGCACGACGCCCGAAATCAGGTGGCGCATCTTGGGGTGATCCGGCCGCCCAAAGCGCAGAGCGTTCAGGTTGGCGACCGGCCGCGCGCCCATGGTGAACACGTCGCGCAGGATGCCGCCGACGCCCGTCGCCGCACCCTGATAGGGTTCGATATAGGACGGGTGGTTGTGGCTCTCCATCTTGAAGATGGCGGCCTGGCCGTCGCCGATGTCGATGACGCCCGCATTCTCGCCGGGGCCGCAAATGACCTGTGGCCCTTCGGTGGGTAGCTTCTTCAGGTGGATGCGGCTCGACTTGTAGCTGCAATGCTCGGACCACATGACCGAGAAGATGCCAAGCTCCACGAGGTTCGGCTCGCGGCCCAGCGCGGTGAGGACGCGCTGATATTCTTCTTCGGACAGGCCGTGGTCGGCGACGATCTGGGGCGTGATCTCGGTCATGGCCCGCGCCTTTAACGTGGTGTCGCGGGTTCGTCACTATGGGGATGCGAAGATGTTATCCGAAGTGCATGGCCGCCGCGATGGCAAGGCCGGAAAAGGCCAGTGCGGCGGCGATCCAGCCCGCGCCGGTCCGGATCGCCGCCTCGATGCCGCCGGTGGAAAGGCCAGCCTGCTCGCCCTCCAGCTTGCGCGTCGTGGCGCGGATCAACCGGGGCAGGTCGTCGCCCAGCCGGTCCAGTTCGAGCGCCAGCGCGGCTGCGCGCTTGGTCCAGCGTTCCGGCGAGAGGCGCGTTTCGACGATCCGCGCGCTGGCCCGGCGAAGGGCGGCCGACAGGTCGAAGTCCGGCTGGATGCCGCTCAATACGCCGTCGATGGTGATGAGCGACTTGAACAACAGCAGCATATCGGGCTGAAGGACGATGCGTTCTTCGCGCAGCACCGGAAAGATGTCACCCAGGATCGCCGCCAGCCGAAACGCGCCGCCGCCATGCCGGGCCACGAGGCGGTCGGCGACCGCCTGAAAGCGTTCCGGCGCGATATCAGCGGTTTGCGACCATTGTTTCAGCGTTTCCGCCAGCAGTGCGGGGTCGCTGTTGGCGATCGACTGCGTAAAGGCGATCACCTCTTCGCGGCGGCGCGGGGACACATGGCCGACCAGGCCCAGGTCGAGCATGGCGATCCGGTTGCCCGGCAGGCAGAGCAGATTGCCCGGATGCGGGTCGCCGTGGAAGCGCCCGTTGATGAGCGTCATATCCAGCACGATATCCGCCCCGGCCGAGGCGATGGCCGACGGATCGATCCCTGCCTGATGCAACATCTCGGCGTTGCGCGGGGGCACGCCTTCGATGAAGTCGATCACCAGCAACGTCTCGGAGGTTTGCGTCCAGTGGATGGTCGGAACGAGGACGCGCGCGTCGCCCGTAAAATCCTCGCGCAGGCGGTCGGCATTGCGGCCTTCGTTGGTGAAGTCGAGTTCTTCGAGGATGTCGCGGCCAAGCTCGCGCACCATCCGAACTGCACCGTAGCGCCTAGCTTCGGTATTGGTCGCCTCGACCATTACGGCCAGCTGGGTCAGCAGGCGGAGGTCGGCCTCCATCACCGCACGGATGCCGGGGCGGCGAATCTTGAGGACGACTTCCGTACCATCCGCCAGCGCCGCGCGGTGGACCTGCGCGATCGAGGCGGCAGCCAGCGGTTCGGAATCGAACCGAGCGAAGGCGCTCTCGGGCGATTCGCCCAGCGCGGCTTCCACCTGTTCTCGCAGGTCGGCGAAGGGCAGGCGCGGAGCGGCACTATGGAGCTGTTCGAGCTCGGCGATCCATTCGGGCGCCAGCAGATCGGCTCGCGTGGCCAGGATCTGGCCAAGCTTGACCCAGACCGGGCCGAGGGCCTCCATCGCCTGGCGGGTGCGGGCGGGCAAGTCGAAGGGCAGGGCATCCGGATCCCGCCGCGCCGGATCTAGCCCCAGCCGCGCCAACAGCACGTCCAGCCCGAAGCGCGAGGCCGTGGCGATCACCTCGGCCAGTCGGGCGCGGTCACGTGCCGCAACCCGGATCGTGCCCAGCATCATGGCTTTAGATATAAGGCGGCTGGGTATAGCCCGCCGGGCTGAGGGTGAAGATTTCGCAGCCTTCTTCAGTGATGCCGATCGAATGCTCGAACTGCGCCGACAGCGAGCGGTCGCGCGTCACCGCCGTCCAGCCATCGTCGAGCAGCTTTACGTCAGGGCGACCGATATTGATCATCGGCTCGATGGTGAAGATCATGCCGGGCTTCAACTCGGGGCCGGTGCCGGGGCGGCCGACATGCACCACCTCGGGGGCGTCGTGGAACAACAGGCCCAGGCCATGGCCGCAAAAATCGCGGACCACGCCGTAACGATGCTTTTCGGCGTGCTGCTGAATGGCATGGGCGACGTCGCCCATGTGGTTGCCGGGCCGGGCCTGCTCGATGCCCAGCATCAGGCACTCATAGGTGACTTCGACCAGCTTGCGCGCCTTGAGCGGCACATCGCCGATCAGATACATGCGGCTCGTATCGCCATGCCAGCCATCGACGATCGGGGTCACGTCGACATTGACGATATCACCAGCCTTCAACGTCTTTTCGGACGGAATGCCATGGCAGACGACATGGTTGATCGAGATGCAGGTCGAATGGGTGTACCCGCGATAGCCCAGCGTCGCGGGTACACCACCGCGCTCGAGGATGAACTGGTGGATCAGGCGGTCGATCTCGCCGGTGCTGACGCCCGGCACCATATGCGGGACCAGCATGTCCAGCGTCTCGGCGGCCAGACGGCCCGCCTTGTGCATCCCGTCGAACGCCTCGCGGCCCCAGAGCTTGATTGCGCCGGTCCGCCCCTGGGGCGCGTCGGCGGAAACGGTCACATAATCGGTCATGACGGCGATATAGCGTGGCGCGACCGTTTTTGCGAGGCTATGTCGGGCGCATGGAAACCGCGACCCAACCCGAGCGTATCTGGACCGCCGCGCTGATCGTCATCGGCGATGAAATACTCTCGGGCCGGACGCAGGACCGTAATATCGCGCAATTGGCCACCTGGTTGAACGTACAGGGGATAAGGCTGGCCGAGGTACGGGTGGTGGCCGACCGGGCCGAGGCGATTGCCGAGGCGGTGAACACGCTTCGCGTACGCAATGACTATCTGTTCACGACCGGCGGCATCGGGCCGACGCATGACGACATCACCGTGGACGCGATCGCCGCGGCGCTCGGCCTGCCGGTGATCGAGCATCCCGAAGCCCGCGCCATCCTGGAGGATTATTATGCGGAGCGCGGCGGGGTGACTGCCGCACGCGCGCGGATGGCGCGGACGCCGGATGGTGCATCGCTGATCCCCAATCGCGTGTCCGGCGCGCCGGGCATCCGTATCGGCAACATCTTCATCATGGCCGGGGTGCCGCACATTACAGCAGGCATGCTCGACGCGCTGACCGGCACGCTGGAGGGGGGCCGCCCGGTCGTATCCGGAACGATCGGCTGCTGGGTCGGCGAGAGCGAGGTCGCCGAATTGCTTCGCCAGGCCGAAAAGACGCATGAAGGGGTGGCGATCGGCAGCTATCCCTTTTTCCGCGAGGGCCGCACGGGCGCGAACTTCGTCGTGCGAAGCCCCGATGCGGCACAGGTCGACGACTGTCTGCGGGACCTGAGCATGGCGCTGGAAGCCGATGGCCGGGACGTCGTCGCGGGCGGCATCTGAACCCCCGATTCTTTTGCATTTTTGTATTTTTTCAAGATTGACGCCGTAAAGGCGGGTCGTCCGGGCGCATGTGCCCGTCGTGAATGGTCGATGATTTGGAGTGGCTCCGGATGCGGATTGCGGTGACTGGAACGGGGCGGATTGTTCGCCCCGGCGCGATTCTGGGACGTTAAGCCCATGGCTGCATCCATCCTCGTCACCGGCGCGGCAGGCTTTATCGGTCACGCCACCGCTCATCGCCTTCTTGCGCGCGGCGAGACGGTCATCGGGATCGACAATCTCAACGACTATTACGAACCGGCACTGAAGCGGGCGCGGCTCGCCAGTTTGCAGGATATCCCCGGATTTTCCTTCCAGGCTATGGACGTCGCGGATGCCGGAGCCGTCGCCACCCTGTTGCGCGAGAACGGCGTGGACCGCGTCGTCCACCTTGCGGCCCAGGCGGGCGTACGCCACAGCATCGACCACCCGTTCGCCTATGAGCATTCCAATATCGGCGGGCATCTCGCGGTGCTGGAGGCCTGTCGCCACCAGTCGGGCTTCGTCCACCTCGTCTATGCCTCGTCCAGTTCGGTCTATGGCGACAAGCCGATGGGAGGGCAGGGGTTTAGCGAGGACGAGCCTTCGATTTCACCCGTGTCGCTCTATGCCGCGACCAAACGCGCCTGCGAATTGATGAGCCAGTCCTATGCGACACTCTATCGCTTTCCGCAGACCGGCCTGCGCTTCTTTACGGTCTATGGCCCCTGGGGACGGCCGGACATGGCCTATTTCTCGTTCACCCGCAAAATCCTGAACGGCGAACCGATCGAGATTTTTGGCGAAGGCCGGATGGCGCGCGATTTCACTTATATCGATGATATCGTCGACGGCATCGTCGGCGCGCTGGACCATCCGCCCGAGCGAGGCGACCACCGCATCCTGAACATCGGCGATAGTCAACCGGTCGGTCTGATGACCATGATCTCCACGCTGGAACGGACCCTGGGCCGCGATGCGATCAAGATCATGAAGCCGATGCAGCCGGGCGATGTGACCGCCACCTATGCCGATGTGTCGAAATTGAACGCGCTGACCGGCTATGCACCAAAGGTCGCATTGGCCGAAGGGTTGGAGCGTTTCGTCGTGTGGTATCGGGATCATTACCGCTTGTGAGAAGGTGCGGTGATCATCGCAACTCAAAATTGATAATACATATTATGTTAAAACGTTAAGGCGTAGCGTTCAGTACCAGCGACCCTTGCTCTACCCGCCATGAACGCAACCGTCGCAGCACGTTCATGCCGATGATATCCAGATCGCCAAAGCTCGACGACACATCGGCGCCGACACCCTGCAGATGGATTGCGCCGATGGAAAGTTCGGCAATGGTGACATGGGATGCCGTTACGCGGCCGTTGGCGGTTTCGATCAGGCTGCCGAACGGGCTTTCGTTGACATTTAATCCTGCCGCGCGAGCGGTTGCTTCGGACAAAGCGGTCGTTGTCGCACCGCTGTCGATGAGCATCCGGCGCTCGACCCCGTTGATGCGGACCTCTGCATAAAAATGCCCGTCGTCCGCTACCGGGATGCGAACCAAGCCATTCGGCATAGCCTGACGAGGCCAAAGGCCTGTCAGGCGGTCGCGCTGCGCGATGACGAGGAAAGCGGCGCTGAATATCCCGATCCAGATCAGCCCCATCCGCATCGCCTGGCTGATTGGAATACGCCGAGCTGCCAGTGCGCTAAGCGGTAACAGAAGGATCAGGCCATAATAGACGATGTCCATGGCCCGATCGCCACTCAAGGGATCAACTCCATGCCGTCATAGGCAGGCTCGACATTTGTGGGCAGTTCGCGGCACAGGGTCGCGTAATCCATCGACTGGTCCATATGGATCAACGCGCTACGACGCGGTTTCAGCGTCTCGATCCAGTGCAAGACTGACGGCAGGTCGGCATGAGCGGGATGCGGATGTCGGCGGAGCGCATCGACGACCCACAGGTCCAGGCCGGAATAAAGCACCGCCATCTCCGGCGTTAATTCATGGAAGTCCGTGGCATAGCCAATGCTCTTGCCATTGCATTCAAAGCGCAGACCCGCCGACAGGATACGGCCGTGCGGCTGGTCTACGGTCCTGACGCGGATTGGGCCGATCATCAATTCATCGTCGACCAGCGTCATGGTCGCGGTTGGCGGGTATCCCGTCTTTCCCCGAAACACATAGCCGAAACGCCCTTCCAGCGACGCTGCGGTCGTCGGCCGCGCATAACCCGATACGGGTTCGCCCAGGGCGTGAAAGATCTGACGCAGGTCGTCGATACCGTGGCAGTGATCGGCATGATCGTGGGTCCAGATGACGGCATCGACCGTACCGATCCCGGCCGCCAGCAACTGCTCGCGCATGTCGGGGCCGGTATCGATCAGGATGCGGGTATCGCCATGCTCGATCAGGGCCGAGCAGCGCATTCGTCGGTTGCGTGGCTCGGTCGGATCGCAAGCTCCCCAATCATTGCCGATCCGCGGCACGCCTGAAGACGTGCCGCACCCGAGAATGCGTATTTTCACGCGCGGGTCTTCGCGAACAGCCGATGGAAATTCATGGCGGTCGCCTGGGTCAGTTGCTCCACGGATTCGCCGCGAAGACCGGCGAGAAAGTGGGCCGTGTCAGCAACAAAGGAAGGCTCCCCCGTCTTGCCCCGATGCGGCACAGGCGCCAGGAACGGCGCGTCGGTCTCGACCAGCAACCGGTCAAGCGGCAGACGTGCAGCCGTTTCCTGCAAATCCTTTGCGCTCTTGAACGTCACAATCCCCGAAATTGATATATAAAAGCCTAATGCCAGTGCCTTATCGGCAAAATCTCCACTGGCCGTGAAGCAATGGATGACGCCGGGATAGGCCCCCTTCCCCATCTCTTCGGACAGTATCGCGGCGGTATCCTCCTCGGCATCGCGCGTATGCACGACAAGCGGCAGGCCGGTTTCGCGGCAGGCGGCGATGTGCGCACGGAAGCTGGCCTGCTGGCGTGCGCGGTCGCTATGATCGTAATAATAATCGAGGCCGCTCTCGCCGATACCGACGACGCGAGGATGGCGCGCCCGCTCGACCAGCTTGGCGGTGTCGATATGCGGGTGCGCATCGGCCTCATGCGGGTGGATACCGACCGTCGCCCAGACATCGGGCTCACGCTCTGCGGTGGCGATCACCGCATCCCACTCGCTTTCCCGCGTCGAAATGTTGAGCATCGCAGTGACGCCCCGATCCCGTGCGCGGGTCAGGATCGCTGCCTGATCCTCGACCAGACCCTTATAATTCAGGTGACAATGGCTGTCGGCCAGCATCAGGCGTCGGCCTCTGCCGGGATTTCGAGACGCGGGAAAGCCGGGGTCGGCGCGGCCAGCGGTACGCCGTTTCCGGCGCGGCGGGCATACCAGCCGTCATCGTCGATCGCGGCGTGATCGCGCTCATCGGCCCCCAGCGTGTCGAGCACCAGCCCGGCACCACGCGGCGTCACTGGCAGGATCGCTATCGCCAGCATACGGATCGCGCGGACAAGCGTACCGAGAACGGCGTGCATCCGCTCAGGATCGGTCTTGCGCAGCGACCAGGGTGCCTGCACGTCGATATACTGATTGCAGGCATAAACGCCGCGCATCCACGCCTCGATCCCCTGGCTCAGCGCCATATCATCAAATGCCGCCTTCAGCGCGGCACAGGCGACGACCACTTCCTCCAGGAGCACCGCGTCGGCCGGATCGCTCCGCCCCGCCTCGGGCAGTTCGCCGCCCAGATTCTTGGCAATGAACGACAGGGTGCGTTGGGCCAGATTGCCGAAGCTGTTGGCCAGCTCGGCATTGACGCGGGTGACGATGGCTTCGGCCGAGTAGGAGCCGTCCTGTCCGAAGCTCACCTCGCGCAGGAAGAAATACCGCAGCGCATCGACGCCGAAGGCATCGGCCAGGCCCATCGGATCGACGACATTGCCGACCGACTTGGACATCTTCTCGCCCCGGTGGAGCAGGAAGCCATGACCGAAAACCGACTGCGGCAACGGCAGGTCGGCCGACATCAGGAAAGCGGGCCAGTAGACCGTGTGGAACCGCACGATGTCCTTGCCGATCAGATGCAGATTGGCGGGCCAGAAACGCGCCAGGTCACTGTCCGTGTTCGGATAGCCGGTGCCGGTCAGATAATTGGTCAGCGCGTCGACCCAGACATACATGACATGGCCGGGGCTGTCGGGCACGGGCACGCCCCAGTCGAAGCTGGTCCGCGACACCGACAAGTCGGACAGGCCGCCCTCGACAAAGCGCATCACCTCGTTGCGGCGGCTTTCCGGGCGGATGAAATCGGGATTGTCACGGTACAGGTCGAGCAAGGGCTGCTGATATCTGGACAGGCGGAAGAACCAGGTTTCCTCTGCGGTCCATTCGACCGGCGTGCCCTGCGGCGACAGCTTGGTGCCGTCCTCAGCGAGCGTCAGTTCGCTCTCGTCGTAGAAAGCCTCGTCGCGGACCGAATACCAGCCCTCATACCGGTCGAGATACAGGTCGCCCTTGTCCTGCATCGCCTTCCAGATCGCCTGGCTGGCGGCATAGTGGTCGGTGTCGACGGTGCGGATGAAACGATCGTAGGAGATATCAAGACGGTCGGCCATCACGTGGAAATGGCTGGACATTTCGTCCGCAAACGCACGCGTCGAGATACCCCGCGCACGCGCCGCCTGGGCCATTTTCAGCCCATGCTCGTCGGTGCCGGTCTGGAACAGAACATCGCGGCCCGCCTGACGCTGGAACCGGGCGATGACGTCGGCCGCCACCATCTCATAGGCATGGCCGATATGCGGGCGGCCATTGGGATAGTGGATGGCGGTGGTGATATAGAATGGATCGGCCATGGCCAGTCCCTAGAACATCCCCAGTCGCAGGTGAAGCCCGCCGTGCAGCCTTAGCCGCGAAGCGACCAGGCCAGCCAGAGCCATCCGCCGATCAGCAGCGTCCCCCCGATCGGCGTGATGGCCCCGAACCAGCGCGGGGCACCAAAGGCCATGGCGTAGAGCGTGGCCGCGAAGATCGCCGCGCCGATGACGAAGGTCCATGCGACCCCCCTCGCCTCCATACGCAACGCGACAAGCGCCGCGACCGCGTGGATCAGCTGATACTGTCCGCCGGTGCGCAGCCATTCCACGGCCACCCCCTCGGCACGGTGCGCGCCGAAGGCTCCGGCCGCGATCGCAATCGCTCCCGAGAGCGCCGCGAGGATTGCCACCAGTCCCATGGGTCAGCCGTTCCTTTCGTCCTGTGTGATGATCCGGTCGCTGGCGGCACGCAGGTCGCCCGCAGCGGCCTGCGCCGCCAGCCGTTCCTTGTCGCGGGCACGATACATGGTTTCCACCCGGTCGATCTCGGCATGGTCGATCTTCAAGCTCCCCAGCGCCAGGCGGGCCATCTTGACCGCCGATTCCAGCACTTCGCGCACGACATAGGATGCGGGGCCGCCCTTGAGCCGGAGGACTGCGCGACGGTCATAGGCGCGGACGAAGATCGAGGCATCGGGGAAAGCGGCATGAACGCTTTCCAGCAGCTCCAGCGTGATCTGATCCTCATCCAGACAGAACAGGATCAGCTCCGCCTCCGCCGCACCGGCCTGTCGCAACAGGTCCAGCCGGGTGCCGTCGCCATAATAGACCTTGGCACCGAAAGATGCGGCGATGTCGATCATCTCGATATCGCGGTCGATGAGCGTCACGGGAACATCACTGGCGATCAGCATCTGCGCGACCGTCTGGCCGAAGCGACCATAGCCGACGATCAGGGCATTGGCCCCATCGGTCATCGGCCCCTCACGCTGACCGGCACG
Source organism: Sphingomonas sp. Sph1(2015) (assembly GCF_001970915.1). NCBI lineage: Bacteria > Pseudomonadati > Pseudomonadota > Alphaproteobacteria > Sphingomonadales > Sphingomonadaceae > Sphingomonas > Sphingomonas sp. Sph1(2015). Next base: position 82,503 of record NZ_MQUI01000009.1, on the reverse strand, counting down.
CGTGATGACCGGCTCTTCGCGGATGCGGCGAGTCGCGCCCATCAGGAACGGCGTCGTCGCCATCGACAGGGTGATGATCGCCCCGAACAGGCTCGCCGCCTCTGGCGCGATCAGATAGCCCTGCTGGGCCTGGGCGAACAGCACGAAGCCGAACTCTCCGCCCTGGCTCATGAGCAGACCGAGCGCGAGGGCGGAGCGCCACTTCATCTTGAACGCCAGCCCGATCAGCGTGATGACCAGCGTCTTGGTGGCGATCAGCGCCATCGCCATGATCGCGACGAAGGCCGGCCGCTCGGCGATGGCAGGGAGGTCCAGCATCATGCCGACCGCCAGGAAGAACAGGCCTAGCAGGATAGAGCGGAACGGTTCGACATCCGCTTCCAGCTCATGCCGGTACGGGCTGTCGGCCAGCATCACGCCGGCGATGAACGCGCCCAGCGCCGTCGACAGGCCGAGCAATTCCATCACCGCCGCGCTGGCGACCACGGTAAACAGCCCGGCGAAGACGAACATCTCGCGCTCACCCATATTGCCGATCAGGCGGAACAGGGGCCGCAGCAGGAAACGCCCTGCCAGGATCAGGCCGATGACCGCGCCGATCGTCTCCAGCGCCAGGATCCAGCCCGGCGGACCGGTGTGGTCGGCCGGGTTGCGCGACATGGCCGCAACGATGGTGATGAGCGGGACGATCGACAGGTCCTGGAACAGCAGGATCGAAAAGGCCCGCTCGCCGAAGGGCGTGCGCATCCGCCCCGACGACTGAAGCATCGGCAACACCTGCGCGGTCGAGGATAGCGCGAGCGGCAAACCGAGCGCCAGTGCCGCCTCCGGTGAAAAATGCGCGAGGATGACGATGCCGGTGATCGCCAGCCCGCAGATCGCGACCTGAAGAAGCCCCAGCCCGAAAATCTCATGCTTCATCCGCCATAGCCGGGCGGGGTTCAGTTCCAAGCCAACGATGAAGAGCAGGAGCGTGATGCCGATCTCGGCGATGCCCAGCTTGGACTCGGCATCGCCGACCAGCCCCAGGACGTGAGGGCCGACGACCGCGCCAGCGACCAGATATCCCAGCGTCGCGCCAAGCCCCAAACGCCGAAAGATCAGGACGAAGGCGAGGCCAGATCCAAACAGGATCGCGCCGTCGCGCAGCAGCGATATCTCGCCGTGCATCAGCTCTTGGCTCCGGCCGCCGCATCTTCGGCCGCCTGCGCCGCCGCCTCGAACGCCAATCGTATCGAAGGATGGCGGGCGGTATAGGACAGCGCCGGGGTGAAGATGTCGATGCCCGGCCAGGCGGGGGCATCCCCCTGCCCCGCCGCCAGCCAGGTGGTGAGTTCGTCCCGCGCGGCGGCCAATTCGGTCACGCTGCGCCCGACGACATGCGCCGACAACAGGGCCGCCGACGCCTGCCCCAGGGCACAGGCGCGGACCAGCATGCCGACTTCGGTCACCCGGCCCGCTTCGTCGAGGTTGAGGTCCACGGTCACCCGGCTGCCGCAAATGGGCGAGCGGCGCTCGACACTGGCCATGGGATCGGTCAGTCGCCGATCATGTGGGATCGCCGTGGTCAGGCGCAAAATCTCTGCGTTATAGAGGGGCGCGTTCATCACGGGGTCTCGCTGCTATTGGTCAGGCCGGAACCGGCAGAGGATGTAGGCGCGCCGAAGACCGGCAGGCCGCGGCGACGGCGATCGACAAAATCGGCGATCCCGGCGCTGGTTGCATTCAACAGCTTGTAGGTGCGGCTCTTGACCATCCATTCGGGCCGCCGCGCAGGGCCGCCGCTTATCGTATCGACCATCAGCGCGACGACCAGAAACACGAGGCTGGCGAGGATCAGGCCCTTGAGCGCGCCGAAGCCGAAGCCCAGGGCGCGGTCGACCGGACCCAGAACAGAGCTGCGCGTCCGCGAACCGATGGCCCGCGCGATCAGGCGCCCCCCCAGATAGGTCACGCCGACGATCAGTGCGAAGGCCAGAACCGCCGCTCCCGAGACGGTCCCGACCACCCCGGTCAGGGCCTGCGCCAAGGCGATGTGGAACATCTTCAACGCTGCGACGATCGCGACCCAGGCGAACAGCGCCAGAACCTCGGTGACGAAGCCCCGCATGAACCCCTGTATCGCCGCGCCGAACACCGCGATCAGGACAAGAATATCTAGGGCCGTCAACGCCTGCTATCCCATATCTCAGCCAGCCCATGAACCACGACCGAGGCGGATCGGCAGTTCCGCCAGCGGCAAGGAGCGGAAACGCTACCCCCTGGCCCTTTCGCTACCCGCGCCCCAGCATATGGTCAACGAACTCCGCCAGGGTCCGGAAGCCGGTCATGCGCAGGCCGCCCTCGTCACTGGCCATCGCGCGCGGCACGATCGCTTTTTCAAAACCGAGCTTGCCCGCCTCCTTCAATCGCAACGGACCATGCGCGACGGAGCGGATTTCGCCCGACAGCGCGATTTCGCCGAAGACGATGGCGTCGGTCGGCACTGGCCGTTCGGACAGGGCCGAGATCAACGCCGCCGCTACCGCCAGATCGGCGGCAGGATCCTGTATCCGGTAGCCGCCCGCGATGTTGAGATAGACCTCGGCCGACGAGAAGCTCAGCCCGCACCGCGCCTCCAGCACCGCGAGTATCATCGCCAGGCGTCCGGTGTCCCAGCCGACGACCGCGCGACGTGGCGTCGCACCGGAGGCGAGGCGGACGGTCAGCGCCTGAATCTCGACCAGCACCGGCCGCGTGCCCTCCAGCGCCGGGAAGACGGTCGCGCCGGTCACGCCTTCCTCGCGACTGGTCAGGAACAGTGACGACGGATTGCCGACTTCGGTCAGCCCCTCGGTCTGCATGGCGAAGACGCCGATCTCGTCGGTGCCGCCGAAGCGGTTCTTGATCGCGCGCAGGATGCGATACTGGTGGCTGCGCTCGCCCTCGAAGGCGAGGACGGTGTCGACCATATGCTCCAGCACGCGTGGCCCGGCGATCGATCCGTCCTTGGTGACATGGCCCACCAGCACGACGGCCGTGCCGCGTTCCTTGGCGAAGCGGATCAGTTCCTGTCCCGATGCGCGCACCTGGCTGACGGTGCCCGGTGCGCCTTCGATCAGGTCCGAGTGCATGGTCTGGATCGAGTCAATGATGAGGAGCGCAGGCGGCGTCCCGATCGACAGGGTGGTCAGAATGTCACGAACCGAGGTCGCCGCTGCCAGCCGGACGGGCGCCTGCCCCAGCCCCAGTCGGCGGGCACGCAGACGGACCTGGTCTGCCGCTTCCTCGCCCGAGACATAGGCGACCGGCTTGCCCGCCATGGCCAGCTTGGCCGCCGCCTGAAGCAGCAGCGTGGACTTGCCGATCCCCGGATCGCCGCCGATCAGCGTGGCCGATCCCTCGACAAAGCCACCACCCAGCGCCCGATCAAGTTCGGCGATGCCGGTTGCCATCCGGTCGGGCAGCGGAATATCGGCGTCCAGCCCGACCAGCTGGATCGCACGGCCGCCACCCTGAAGATTATGCTTGGCCGCGAACGGCGTCAGTTGGACCGGCGCTTCCTCCAGCATCGTGTTCCATTCGGAGCAATCGGGGCATTGCCCCTGCCAGCGGGAGGACACCGAACCGCAGGATTGGCAGACATAGCGCTTCTGGATCTTGGCCATGGCGATGCTCTAGCCGGAGCGGAACGAAAATGGAACGGATTTGATCGGGCGGCGGGAGTGGTCTTTGGGGTCCTGCCCGGCTATGGGGCGAACTCCATGATCCCAGAACAATTTCGTGTCGCGCTGTTCAGCGGCAACTACAATTACACGCGCGACGGCGCGAACCAGAGCCTTAACCTGCTGGTCGGCCATCTGCTGGCGCGGGGTGTGGCCGTGCGGGTCTATTCGCCGACCTCCTCGACGCCTGCCTTTCCGCCGGTCGGCGATCTGGTCGATGTGCCTGCCATTCCGCTGCCGTTTCGCGCCGATTATAGGCTGGCGCGCGGGCTTCCGGCCGAGGTTCGGGCCGATCTGGAGGCGTTTGCACCCAATATCGTCCATGTCTCGGCACCCGAATTTCTGGGGCACGCGGCCGTGCGCTGGGCACGGAAGAACGGCGTTGCGTCGATCGCCTCGGTCCATACCCGGTTCGAGACCTATCCGGCCTATTACCATCTGGGTTTCCTGGAACCGGCGATCATCAGGCTGCTGACCCGCTTCTACAACAAGTTCGACCGGATCGTCGCGCCCAGCCCCAGCATGATCGACCTGCTGCGCGGATGGGGCGTGACGCCGCCGATGGGCATCTGGTCGCGCGGGATCGATCATGACCGTTTCCGCTCCTCGCGCCGCAGTCTGGAATGGCGTCGCTCGCTGGGCATTGCGGACGGCGATGTGGCGATCGGTTTCTTGGGCCGGCTGGTCAAGGAAAAGGGCCTCGATGTGTTCGCAGAAGCATTGGCCGAACTCCGGCGGCGCGGCGTGGCGCACAAGGTGCTGGTCGTCGGCAAAGGCCCGGCGCAGGACTGGTTCGCAAAGGCTACACCCGATGCGATCTTCGCGGGCTATCAGACCGGTGACGATCTGGGCCGTGCGGTCGCATCGATGGACATCTTTTTCAATCCCAGCGTGACCGAGACCTTCGGCAACGTCACGACCGAAGCGATGGCGGCGGGCGTGCCCGTGGTGGCGGCCAACGCAACCGGTGCGATGGACCTCGTGGCGAATGGTGAAACCGGCTATCTGGTCGGCGCGCGCGATATCACCGGCTATGCCGACGCGCTCGAGCGGATCGCCATCGACCAGGCCCTGCGCCGCCGGTTCAGCGAAGCGGGGCAAGCCCGCGTCGCCGATTACCGGTGGGACAAGGTCAACGACGCGGTGCTCGACGCCTATCGCGCCCTGTTTGCTTAACCTTCGCGCCAGTCGAAGGTCAGCGGCGCTTCGCGAAAGGCGAAGCGGTCGAGATGGCTGGCCACGACCTCCCGCATCCGGGCGACGTCACCGTCTTCGGGCACGGTCAGAACGATATCCAGCGTCTCGCTGGCGGCGCGCATCTCCAGCTTTGACCCGTTGGGGAACAGGATCGTGCCTTCCTCTTCGGTGAAGGACACCTCCATCTTGTGGCTCCAATGCTTGGCGAGCTGCTGGAGATAGCGGCTGGCCGACTGGGTCGGCACGCGGGCAATAGACATGCTCATTTCAGGCGCTCCACCTTCTGTGCGAGTTCGTCGATCATCGCGGCGACCTGATGCACCATCTCCTGCGGCGCATCGCCGTCGCCAAAGCGTTCCATCACCGCCATCTTCAGCCCGCCCATGGCGCGCCGGATCGGGGCTGCATCGACTCGCTGGCGATGTTCGCCCAGTGCCCGCAGCCGGGCCAGCAACGCCTCGACCTGTTCGGCATTCTCGGTCAGGTGCGTGCGACCGGCATCGGTCGCGGCGAAGCGCTTCTTGGCCCCCTCGGACCGCTGTTCCTCGATAAAGCCCATCTCGTCGAGCAGGGTGATCGTCGGATAGATGACGCCCGGGCTGGGCGCATAGGCACCGCCGGTCATCGCCTCGACCTCACGGATCAGGTCATAGCCGTGGCGTGGTTCGTCGGCGATCAGCTTCAGCAGCACGAGCCGCAGCTCGCTGCCGTCGAACATCCGACCCCGGCGGCCGCCGCCCGGTCCTCGCCGTCCGCCCCGTGGGTCTTCGAAATCCCATTGAACGTCCAACGGCCCGAAACTCCACCGGCCGCGCCGCTGGTGATGGTCATGGTCGAGTCCATGAAAATGTCGCATCGTGATACTCCGACTGGGTTTTGATACGGTCAAGATATATCACGGCAATCCTATTTCAAGATGCCTCAAGATATATCATTGTCCTGAGAGGTGACGGGGGGCTTCGACGCTCCTACATGATGCTCATGGCCGATCTCTTCGCGGGTATGGACCCCGCCCCCGTCCAGCCCTCCCTCACGGCCGATGCGCCGCTGGCCGACCGCCTGCGCCCGATGAAACTGGCCGAGGTTGTCGGGCAAGGTCACCTGACCGGGTCCGAAGGCGCCATCGGGCGAATGGTCGCAGCCGGGCGTCTGTCGTCGATGATCCTCTGGGGGCCGCCGGGCACCGGCAAGACGACGATCGCCCGGCTGCTCGCCGCCGAAGTGGGGTTGCGCTATGCGGCGATCTCGGCGGTCTTTTCCGGTGTGGCGGACCTGAAGAAGGTCTTCGCCGAAGCGCGCGACCATGCTCGGCTAGGCCAGCGTACCCTTTTGTTCGTGGACGAGATTCATCGCTTCAACCGGGCGCAGCAAGACGGTTTCCTGCCTTTCGTCGAGGATGGCACGGTCACGCTGGTCGGCGCGACGACGGAGAACCCCTCCTTCGAACTCAACGCCGCGCTTCTGAGCCGGGCGCAGGTACTTATCCTCCATCGGCTCGGGCAGCCCGCGCTGGAGCAGTTGCTGGAGCGGGCGGAGGCGTTGATGGAGCGCCCCCTGCCCCTGCAATCCGCCGCCCGCGATGCGCTGCTCGCGAGCGCCGATGGAGATGGCCGCTTCCTGCTCAACCAGGCCGAGACGCTGTTTGCGGTGGACCTGCCCGAACCGCTCGACGCCGCCGGGCTGTCGGCATTCCTGCAACGCCGGGTCGCGGTTTATGACAAGGATCGCGAGGGGCATTACAACCTGATCTCGGCCCTGCATAAGTCGATCCGGGGATCCGACCCGCAAGCCGCCCTCTACTATCTCGCGCGGATGCTGACCGCAGGCGAGGAGCCGCTCTATCTGCTGCGTCGTCTGACCCGCACGGCCATTGAGGATATCGGTCTCGCCGATCCGCAGGCTCTGACCCAGTGTCTCGCGGCCAAGGACGCCTATGAGTTTCTCGGCTCGCCCGAGGGGGAACTGGCGATCGTGCAGGCGTGTCTGTACCTCGCCACCGCGCCGAAATCGAATGCGGCCTATAAGGCGCAGAAGCAGGCATGGCGGACCGCGAAGGAGACCGGATCGCTGATGCCCCCCGCCAATATCCTGAACGCGCCGACCAAGCTGATGAAGCAGATCGGCTATGGCGCAGGCTATCAGTACGACCATGACGCGGATGGCGGTTTTTCGGGCGCGAACTACTGGCCGGACGAATTGCCGCCGCAGAGCTTCTACGAACCGTCGGGGCGCGGTCTGGAGAAACGCATCGCCGAGCGCATGGCCTGGTGGGACGAGCGCCGCCGCGCCTTGCAGGATGGCGGCGATGACCGTCGCGGCTGACCGTTTCGGCGGCTTCGTGGCAATCGACTGGTCCGGTGCGCATGGCACTGCGCATCCGGGGATCCAGGTCGCACTCTGTCATTCCGGAAACGCAGCGCCTCGCATCGTGACGCCGCCGGGACGGGCCTGGTCACGCAAAGGCGTGGCCGAATGGCTTCTCGCCCGCGCAGACGCGCCGCTGCTGATCGGATTTGACTTCAGCTTTTCGGCCCCGTTCGTCACCCGCGGGGCGCATCTGCCGGGAGACAGGCCGACAGCGGACGCACGGGCTCTCTGGGCCTATGTCGATGACAGCTGCGACGATCCCGATCTGGGCGCGCGGAGTTTCCTGGAGGCACGGCGCGGGCGGCATTTCTATTTCGGAGCGGCGGACGGGCGAAAGGCGGACTTCCTCCATTGGCGGGCCTGCGAGATCGCGACCGATGGCGCACGCAAGCCCTCGACCATCTATGACGCCATCGGCGCGTCGCAGGTGGCCAAGGCGAGCTTTGCCGGAATGCGGCTGCTCCGGCGGCTGGACGGGCACGTCGCGATCTGGCCGTTCGATCCGGTGCCGCCCGCAGGTGCGCTGGTCGTCGAAATCTATACCTCCATCGCCGCCCGTGACGCCGGTCGTCCGCGCGGACGGAGCAAGATGCGCAGTGCCGAGGCGCTGGACGACGCGCTGATCGCCTTGGGCAGCGAACCGCATGACCCGCTGCATCGGTACGACGATCACAGCACCGACGCGATCCTGACCGCCGCCTGGCTGCGCACCATGGCGATGCGCGACGATCTCTGGCATCCGGCGGGCCTCACCCATCAGGTTGCGCAAACGGAGGGCTGGACCTTCGGCGTGTCTTGACGCTAGGGGGATCGGCGACGCCGGATTAGCACAGCGGTAGTGCAGCGGTTTTGTAAACCGAAGGTCGGGGGTTCGATCCCCTCATCCGGCACCATTTTCCATGTATCAGGAGTTGGCACCAAAATCCCGTCGCTGCGTTACAGTGGCGGAATGATCAAGGTCGCCAGCTACAATATCCGGAAAGGGATCGGCGCCGACCGGCGGCGCAATCCCGATCGCATCCTGGACGTCCTGCGTGAAGTCGATGCCGATGTGATCGCCCTGCAGGAGGCGGATCGCCGCTTCGGCGAACGCGAAGGGGTGATCCCGCTTCATCTGCTCGACGAGCATAGTGACTGGAAGCCCATCGTCTATGGCATGAAAGCCCGCTCGATGGGTTGGCATGGCAATACCATTCTAGTGCGCAAGAACACGCAGGTCCTGGATTTCGAGGCGATCCACCTGCCCTCGCTCGAACCGCGCGGCGCGGTCATGGCCGATGTGCGGACCAGGGCCGGGGTGATCCGGGTGGTGGGCATGCACCTCGACCTGTCGGGTCTCTGGCGGCGTCGGCAGGCGGCGGCGATCCTGGCGCATCTGACGAGTTGCGTACATCGGCATCCGACCGTCATGATGGGCGACCTGAACGAATGGACCCGCGCGGCGGGGTGCCTGAAGGACTTCACCCGCGATTTCGCCGTCGCGGAGACAGGGCCGAGCTTTCATGCAAGGCGGCCGATCGGGCGTCTCGACCGGATCATGGTGTCGCCCGAGCTGAGGATCGGCGCATGTGGAGTCCATGCGACCCCAATGTCGCGACGCGCCTCCGACCATCTGCCCATCTGGGCCATGATCGGTCCCCGCTGATGCGCGAAAAGGAGCTGCGGCTGGCGCTGGTCTGTTATGGCGGGATCAGCCTGGCCGTCTACATGCACGGCATCACCAAGGAAATCTGGCGGGTCGTGCGTGCCAGCCGCGCCTCGCATGAGGGCGATCCACCGGCGTCGGCGGTCGATGCGGTCTATCACGACCTGCTCGACGAGATGGCGGAGCGTGGCGGCGTACGTGTCCGCATCCTGGCCGACATCATCGCAGGCGCCAGCGCGGGTGGAATCAACGGCATATTCCTCGGCCATGCCATATCGACCGGCCAGTCCCTTGATCCGCTGACCGACCTTTGGCTGGAGGCGGCCGATATCGAGGCGCTGATCGCCCCGGAAGCGGCACCGACCTCGCGCTTTTCCAAAATGTGGGCCCTGCCCATCGCCTGGATGGCGGCGGGGCGCAGTGGCGAGAAGGTCGCCGCACTGGACGAGGACACGCGCGAGGAGGTGCGCTCCAAGCTCGGCCATCTGATCCGCTCGCGCTGGTTCGAGCCGCCCTTTGCCGCCGACGCCTTTACCGGACGGCTCCTCGAGGCATTCGACCGTATGGCCAACGGTCCGGTGGGCAAACGACTGATACCGCCGGGCCAGCCGCTCGACCTTTTCGTCACCGTCACGGACTTTACCGGCCAGCCGCAGCGGTTGCGGCTTCATTCGCCGGGCGAGGTGGTCGAGACCGAGCATCGCATGGTTGTCGACTTTACCGACACCGGCGGCGGCAAGCTGGCTGCGATCCCGGAGCTGGTCTTCGCAGCCAGGGCCACATCCAGTTTCCCCGGTGCCTTTCCCCCCTTCACGGTGGTCGAGTTGGACCGGGTTCTCGCGGCGCGTGAGCAGGAATGGCCCGAGCGCGATGAATTTCTACGCCGCGTGCTGCCGCGCCATCATGCGGCGGGAGCGGCGGACAAGGCGGTGCTGATCGACGGATCGGTGCTGGTCAACGCCCCCTTCCGCCCCGCTATCGATGCCCTTGGCCGCCGACCCGCCCGGCGACAGGTCGACCGTCGCTTCGTCTATATCGACCCGTTTCCCGGGATGCATTTCCGCCTGCCCGGCGGCGGCGGCCATCCGGGGTTTTTCCAGACGATCATCGGTGCGATCAGCGAACTGCCCCGGCAGCAGCCGATCCGCGACAATCTGGAGGCGATCGCCGCTCGCTCCGGCCGGATCGACCGTATGCAGGCCATCCTGGCCGCCATTCGCGAGGAGGTTGAGCAGGAGATCGAGCAGCTGTTCGGCGGCACCTTCTTCCTCGACCGTCCGACTGCCGCGCGACTGGCGTCCTGGCGGGTACGCGCCCAGGCAGCGGCTGCCGCGAAGGCGGGGTTCAGCTATGCCGCCTATGGCCATCTGAAGCTCGCCAATGTCATCGATGCTATGGCGGCGATCCTGACGGAAGCCATGGGCGACGATGGTCAGCCGAACCGCCACCGCCTTCGCGCGATGATCGAGCGAACCGTGGCGGCCCGCCATGTCGGTGGCGAGGCGATCAACTTCACCGGCGGATCGAGCAACGGCGCGCGGACGTTCCTCCGCGCCTTCGACCTCGGTTATCGTATCCGTCGCCTTCGGTTGCTCGCCCGGCGGCTGACCGAACTGGAAGCGGATCATAGCGAGGCGGAACTCGCACCCGTCCGCGACGCCATCTACGAATTGCTGGCGGAGTTTCTGGAACGTCAGAGCGGCATTGGTCTCGCGGACTGGGCGGATGATATCCGCACCGTTCGCGACGATGGCGGCCCGATGCTCGATCGACTGGAGGCCAGGCTCGACCTGATCCGACTGGACGGCGAAACCGACGCCCGGCTGGCCGCTGCCTTTTCGGGGCTGCCCCGTACGGCGCGGCGCACCTTGCTGCTGACCTATCTGGGCTTTCCCTATTTCGACGTGGCGACACTGCCGCTGCTCCAGGGCGAGGGGCTGGACGAGTTCGACCCGATCAAGGTCGACCGCATCTCACCCGACGATGCTACCGCCATCCGGGCCGGGGGCGCGGAAGCGACGTTGAAGGGTATCCAGTTCCTGACCTTCGGCGCGTTTTTCAGCCGCAGCTACCGGGAGAACGACTATCTTTGGGGGCGGCTGCACGGCGCTGAACGGATGATCGACATTGCCGTCTCCACCCTGCCCTCGACGATCCGGCTGAAACCCGGCGCGGTGGCAGCCTTCAAGCGGCGGGCTTTCCTCGCCATACTCGACGAGGAAGAGGAGCGGCTGACCGCCATCGCGCCCCTCATCGCCTCGCTTCGCCGGGAGATCGGCTGAAGGCTGGTCATGCAGGGTCAACGCGGCTAGACCGCATCGCCAAGCGAGGTTTCGCCGTCTCGTCAGGTCGGCGGCGAACCCGGTGATGCGGAGAAACCCATGCAGTTCCTGAAAATGCTCTTCTGGTGCCTGCTGGCCTTTCTGGCCGCAGCCTTCACGCTGGGGAACTGGACGACCGTGCCGATCCGGCTGGTCGGCGGACTGGTCGCGGACGTGAACCTGCCGCTGCTGCTGTTCCTGACCTTTCTGCTGGGGCTGGTGCCGACACTGATCTGGCAGCATGCCGCACGCTGGAGGCTGCGCCAGCGATTGAGCGCCGCCGAGCGTTCGCTGGCCGCCGTATCGGCCGAGACCAGCGTCTACGTCGCCCCGATTCCTCCTGTTACCTCCAACACCCAGCCGACGGTCTGATCCCTTCATGAGCAATCGCATCTACGTCGCCATCGACACCCCCGATCTCGCTCGCGCGCAGGCGCTGGCGCAGAAGGTTCGCCATCATGTCGGCGGGCTGAAGCTGGGACTGGAATTCTTCTGCGCGCACGGCGCGACCGGGGTGCGCGAGATGGCGCATATCGGCCTGCCCATCTTCCTGGACCTCAAGCTGCACGACATCCCGAACACCGTGGCCAAGGCCGTCCAGTCGCTCGGCCCGCTCGCCCCCGCCATCCTGACCGTCCATGCCAGCGGCGGCCGCGCCATGCTGGAGGATGCCAAGGCGGCGGCACCGACCGGCACGAAGGTCATCGCCGTCACCATGCTGACCAGCTTGGACGCGAGCGACCTGTCCGAAACCGGCGTCGTCGGCTCTCCGGCGGATCATGTCCGCCGTCTGGCCGACCTGGCGGCCGAGGCGGGCGTGGACGGCATCGTGTGTTCGGGCGAAGAGGTCGCGGCGGTCAAGAAGGCATGGCCCAAAGGCTTTTTCGTCGTACCGGGCGTGCGTCCGGCCGACGGTGTGATCGGCGACCAGAAGCGTGTCGTCACCCCGCGCGCGGCGATCGATGCAGGTGCCTCGATCCTGGTCATCGGCCGTCCGATCACCCAGGCGGAGGATCCTGACGCCGCTGCCCGCGCGATCGCCGCCACGCTATAAGACGTTTTTCGAGCCCTCCCATTCGGGAAACGATCATGACCACCACTGCCAAGATCTGCGGACTGACGTCGCCCGCCACGCTCGACGCCGCGCTGGGCGGCGGGGCGAGCCATGTCGGCTTCGTCTTCTTTCCCGCCTCGCCCCGGCATCTGACCTTCGACGTCGCGGCGGGACTGGCGGGACGGGTGCCCGATCATGTCCAGCGGGTCGGCGTCTTCGTCGATCCCGATGACCAGTTGCTCGAGGCGGCAGTCCGTGCCGGAATGCTCGACGCGATCCAGCTTCATCGCACCGCACCTGCGCGCGTGGCCGCGATCCGATCGAAATTCGACCGGGAAGTCTGGGCGGCGGTCGCGATCAAGCTGCGCGGCGATGTTGAGAAAGCGCGCGACTATGCGGGTGCCGCCAGCCTGATCCTGTACGATGCCAAGACCCCGGACGACGCATCGCTGCCCGGCGGCATGGGGCTGCGCTTCGACTGGAGCCTGCTGGACGGCGTTCGTCATCCACTGCGCTGGGCTCTGTCCGGCGGGCTGGATGCAGGGAACGTCGCCGAGGCAATCCGCCGCACCGGCGCCCCCTTGGTCGATGTGTCCTCTGGCGTCGAGAGTGCGCCGGGTGTCAAGGATATGGACAAGATCGCAGGCTTCCTTAAAGCCGTTGCGACAAATCAGTGACAGGATCGTTTGCAGGGTTCGCTCCGCAAACGCCCAAGGGAAACGAGATGAACGCCCCCAATTCCTTCCGTGCCCAGCCCGACGAGCGCGGCCATTTTGGCGATTTCGGCGGGCGCTACGTCGCCGAAACGCTGATGCCGCTGATTCTCGATCTGGAGCGTGAGTATCGCGCCGCGCAAGTCGATCCGGCTTTCAAGGCCGAATTCGACGATCTGATGACCCATTATGTCGGCCGCCCCAGCCCGATGTACTATGCCGAGCGCATGACCGAGACGCTTCGTGCGAGCGCGCCCGAGGGCAAGGGGCCGAAGGTCTATTTCAAGCGCGAAGAGCTGAACCACACCGGCGCGCACAAGATCAACAACTGCATCGGCCAGATCCTGCTCGCCAAGCGGATGGGCAAGACGCGGATCATTGCCGAGACGGGCGCGGGTCAGCATGGCGTGGCGACCGCCACCGTCGCGGCGCGCTTCGGCCTGCCCTGCACTATCTTCATGGGCGCGCGCGATATCGAGCGTCAGGCGCCAAATGTATTCCGCATGAAGCTGCTCGGTGCGGAAGTGCGCCCGGTCACGTCGGGTGCGCAGACCCTGAAGGATGCGATGAACGAGGCGCTGCGCGACTGGGTCGCCAATGTCCACGACACCTTCTACATCATCGGCACCGCGGCAGGCCCGCACCCTTATCCCGAGATGGTCCGCGACTTCCAGTCGGTGATCGGCACCGAGTCGAAGGCGCAGATCCTGGAAGCCGAGGGGCGCCTGCCCGACCTGCTGATCGCGTCGGTCGGCGGCGGGTCGAACGCCATCGGGCTCTTCCACCCGTTCCTGGACGATGCCGAGGTAGCGATGCTGGGCATCGAGGCGGCCGGACACGGCCTCAACACCACCCAGCACGCCGCCAGCCTGACCGGCGGCAAGCCCGGCATCCTTCATGGCAACAAGACCTATCTGTTGCAGGACGAGGACGGGCAGATTGCCGAGGCGCATTCGATCTCGGCCGGGCTCGACTATCCGGGGATCGGGCCTGAGCATAGCTGGCTGAACGATACCGGTCGCGTCGTCTATGAAGGCGTGACCGATACCGAGGCGCTCGACGCGTTTCAGCTGTGCTGCAAGGTAGAGGGGATCATCCCGGCGCTGGAATGCAGCCACGCGCTGGTCGGGCTGATCCGGCGTGCGCCGCTGATGGACCGGGACCAGATCGTGCTCGTCAATATTTCGGGTCGTGGCGACAAGGACATCTTCACCGTCGCCGACGCGCTGGGAGCCAAGATGTGAGCCGGATCGCCGATACTTTTGCGGCCTGCGCCGATGCGGGCCGCTCCGCGCTCGTCACCTTCGTGACCGCAGGCGACCCGACGCCGGGCGACACCGCTGCGATCCTCGACGCGCTGGTCGAGGGGGGTGCGGACCTCGTCGAACTGGGTATGCCCTTCACCGATCCGATGGCCGATGGCCCCGCGATCCAGAAGGCCAATATCCGCAGTCTGGGTGCTGGGACCCGCACTGCTGACGTGCTGGCGATCGCCACGGCCTTTCGCGCGCGCCATCCCCATGTCCCGCTGGTCCTGATGGGCTATGCCAACCCGATGACGGTGCGCGGGCCTGAATGGTTCGCCGATGCGGCGGCGCAAGCGGGGGTCGACGGCGTGATCTGTGTCGATGTGCCCGCCGAGGAGGACGATGCACTGGGCGTCGCGCTGCGCGGCAAGGGCATCGCCTCGATCCGGCTGGCGACCCCGACCAGCGATGCCGTGCGGCTGCCGACGATTTTGACGGGCGCCGACGGTTTCCTCTATTACGTCTCCGTCGCGGGCATCACCGGCCAGCAGCAGGCGGCGCAAGCCTCGATCGAGGATGCGGTCGCGCGGCTGAAGACGGCGACCCATTTGCCGGTCGCGGTCGGCTTCGGCGTCCGTACGCCGGAACAAGCTGCGGCGATCGGTCGCGTGGCGGACGGCGTCGTCGTCGGCTCGGCGATCGTCGACCTGGTGGGTGAGCATGGGGCGAACGCCCCCGCCCCGGTCCGCGCCTATATTGAAACCCTGTCGTCGGCACTGGCCGATGCACGCAAGGAACTCGCATGAGCTGGCTCAACAGCGTCCGCAACGTCATCCCCTTCGTCGTCAAGAAGGAGACGCCCGATCATCTCTGGCACAAGTGCAAGGGGTGCGGGCAGATGGTCTTCACCAAGGAGCTGGAAGACAATCTGAACGTCTGCCCGAAATGCGACCATCACGACCGCATCGGGCCGAAGGCGCGTTTCCGTCATCTGCTGGACGAAGGCAGCTGCAACGAACTGCCCGCGCCCAAGGTGCCCGAGGATCCGCTGAAGTTCCGCGACTCCAAGCGCTATGCCGATCGCCTGAAGGCGGCGCGGACCAGTGCCGCCGAAACCGACGCGCTGGTCAATGCGCGCGGCACCATCCTCGGCCATAAGGTCGTGGTCGGCGTGCAGGACTTCGCCTTCATGGGCGGATCGATGGGCCTGGCGGTCGGCGAGGCGTTCGTACGCGGTGTCGAGGCTTCGATCGCGGATCATTGCCCCTATGTGATCTTCACCGCCTCGGGCGGCGCACGCATGCAGGAAGGCATTCTCAGCCTGATGCAGATGCCGCGTACCACGGTGGCGATCCAGATGCTGCATGATGCGGGTCTGCCCTATATCGTCGTGCTGACCGATCCGACCTCGGGCGGCGTGATGGCGGCCTATGCGATGCTGGGCGACGTCCAGATCGCCGAGCCCAAGGCGATGCTCGCCTTTGCCGGCCGCCGCGTGATCGAGAGTACGATCCGCGAAAAGCTGCCCGACGATTTCCAGACGTCGGAATATTATCTGGATCACGGGATGCTCGACATGGTCGTCCATCGCCGCGACCTGCGTGAGCGTCTGGCAACCGTGATTGGCTATCTGACTGGATCGCGTCAGGCCGCCTGAGCCGTCGCCTTTTCCCATCGATCGCATTAGAGGGGCGGGCCGAGAGGTCCGCCTCTTTTCATATCCGCTTTCCAAGAGACCGGCCGATGCCCGACCATGCCCGTTCCGACCATCCGGCCGTCCAGGCGCAGCTCGACCGGCTATGGGGTCTGTCGCCCGGTGCGGATATATTGGGGCTGGAGCGGATCACGACCCTGCTCGGACGGTTGGGCGATCCGCAGCATCATCTGCCGCCGGTCTTCCACGTCGCGGGAACGAACGGCAAGGGCTCGACCTGCGCCTTTCTGCGCGCGGCGGTCGAAGCGTCGGGACAAAATGTGCATGTCTATTCCAGCCCGCACCTCGTCCGCTTCAACGAGCGTATCCGCCTGAACGGCCGCTTGATCGAGGATGATGCGCTGGCGGCGGTGCTCGACGAGGTCCTGGGTCATGCCGAGGGGATCGGCGCCAGCTTCTTCGAGGTGACGACGGCAGCCGCTTTTCTATCCTTCGCGCGCAATCCTGCCGCCGCGACGATCGTTGAGGTGGGCCTGGGCGGCCGGTTGGACGCGACCAATATCCTGCCGCCGCCCGCCGTCTGTGGCATCGCGGCACTGGGCATCGATCATGAGGCGTTTCTAGGCCGCAAGCTGACCGGCATCGCGCGCGAAAAGGCGGGAATCGCCAAGCGCGGCACACCGCTCGTGACCATGGATTATGCCCGCCCCCTGCGAGATGCGATCGCCGACGTTGCGACGGCCGCCGGGGCACCTGTCTTCGCGCGGGGACAGGCCTGGTCGAGCACGTCGACGCGTAGCGGCGTGTCCTATCGGGACGAGCAAGGCGAACTTACCCTTCCCCGGCCGGGCCTGACAGGGGGACACCAGTCCCGCAACCTGGCGCTGGCGGTGGCGATGCTACGGCATCAGCAGGCCCTGACCGTCTCGGATGAGGCTCTCAAGCAGGCGGCGACCGGCGCCCGATGGCCCGCCCGGATGCAACGTCTGGGGCGTGGGCCGCTGACGCAGGTGCTCCCCGTTGAAACCCAATGCTGGTTGGACGGCGCGCATAATCCTTCCGCTGCAACACCGGTGGCGCGGACCATGGCGGCCTGGCGTTCCGAGGGGCCAAGCGCACTCGTTCTTGGGATGCTGGCGAACAAGGAGGCCGGGCCGGTCCTGGAAAAGCTGGGCAGCATGGTCGACCTGATCGTCACCGTGCCCGTACCCGATCACGTGTGTCACGCACCCGACAGCCTGGCGGAACAGGCTCGCGCCCTGGGACTGAAGGCAATTTCGGCCGGTGATCCTTCCCAAGCGCTCGCCCTTATCGCCGAACGGCTCGACACCCCGGCGCATGTCCTGATCGCTGGTTCACTATACCTGGCCGGACAGGTCCTCGCCGAGAATGACGAGACGCCGCAATGATGCGACGAGGCGACTGCACCACCTTCCTTATTTGCGATTGACTATCAATAGCGACCGTATAGCATGGGGACCGTAATCACGGAGTCCCTCGCCGATGGCCGAAACCACCACCCTTGCCGCAGCTCTGCCTCACATGCTGCCGGCCTGCCCCCACGCCCGGATTGCCCTGTTCGCGATACGTCGGATGGGCGCACATGGGCTGGCGGATGCCCGCGCGTCGCACACGCTGTTCACCATGTTCGGGCAGGACTTCCGGCGCCCGCTGATCCTGATGCGGACGCTGATGGCCGATCTGGCCGCCCATGCCTCGGGCCAGATCGCCATCGCGCCGTGCTGCTGCGCGCGGATGACGGCGGCAGAGGCGGCGCTGATGACCATCCTGTCCCAGATGGAAACGGCACCGCAAAAGGCGCATTTCCTGATGACCGATCTGCTCGGCGTTCGGCGGGTCGACAGCGTCCTGGCGAGCGCCGCCGCCGTCGCGGCAGCCTTCGCGGACGAGGGGCGGCCGATCAGTTACTGACTGGTGCCTCATGACGGGCGTCGCCCTCTCCGGCGACGCCTGCGCTGCCGATCGAGCGATCGACCAGGCCCGACCGCGCCATCCACCAGAACAGCAGGACACCCGGCACCGCGACGACCGTGGTCAGCAGGTAGAAGTCGACATAACCGAACTGCTCGACCAGCGCCCCGGCCGTCGTACCGCTCAGGATACGCCCGACCACGCTCGCCGCCGCCGAGATCAGCGCATATTGCGCGGCGGTGAAGCGCAGGTCGGTCAGCGCGGAGAAATAGGCGACGACGGTAACCCCGCCGATCCCGCTCGAGAAGTTCTCGAACCCGATCGCGCCCGCCATGCCCCAGTTGGAATGGCCCAGTGCGGCCAGGCCCGCAAAGGACAGGTTGGAGACGGCCATCAGGATCAGGCTGATGAGCACCGATCGCTTCATGCCCAGCCGTGCGTAGAGGACGCCGCCGACGAAGACGCCGATCAGCAATGCCCAGAAGCCGACACCGACGTCGTACAGCGCGATCTCGTCCTTGCTGAACCCCAGATCGTTGAACAGCAGGCGGAAGGTCAGGTTGGCGAGCGTATCGCCGATCTTGTGGACCAGGATGAAGGCCAGAATGACAAATGCGCCCTGACGACGGAAAAACTCGGCAAAGGGGCCGACGACCGCGCGGACGATCCCCTCGGCCGGACGCTTGGCGGTGATTTCGTTATGGCGCTTCGGCTCGCCCATGAAGAGCGCGGTCAGCACGGCGGGCAGCGCAAAGGCGCAACTGACCATATAGGCCACGCTCCACCCCGCACGGGTTGCGATGACCAGCGAAAGCGAGGCGACCAGCGCCGAGCCGATCCGCCAGCCATATTGGCCCATGCCCGCCCCCACGCCCAGTTGGCGCGGCTCCAGCAATTCGATGCGATAGGCGTCGATCACGATGTCGAAGGTTGCCCCCGCAACCCCCAGCGCCAGGGCCGCCATCGCCGTCTGCGCCAGCGACACGCGTGGATCGGCCAGGCCCAGACCGATCGCCGCCGCGCAGACCAGGCCTGCCACGACCAGCAGCCACGAGACACGCTGGCCCAGCCGGTGGAGAACGGGGATCTTCACCCCCTCGACAATCCAGGCCCAGAGCCATTTCAGATTATAGGCCAGGATGACGAGCGCAAAGGCGGTGACGCTCTTCTTCTCGATCCCCGCTTCCGCCAAGCGGCTGGCCAGCGTGGCGTTGATCATGGTCAGCGGAAAGGCCGACGATATGCCGAGCGCAAGCGAGGCCAGCGGTGCGGGCTCGACATAGGGCCGCACTCCATCCAACCAACGCGCACTCGCCATAGACCCGCTCACCCTATCGGAAAGCGGGGACCCTATAAGGCTTGGCCATCAGGGGCAACGGGGCCGGACGATCCGGTTCGGGCGAAAAGACGAAAGCCCGATGGCAGGCGGCCCGGCGCCTTGCCTGCACGGCGCTCCTCGATCGCATCGATCGCACCCAGCAGCTCGCGTGAGCCATAGGGCTTCATCAACAGACCTTCGGCGAGTTGCTCGACGCCATCGGGCGGCGTGCCGGTGATGAACAGGACGGGAATGTCGCGGGCATGGGCCGCCCGTGCAACATCGACGCCGCTGCCGTCCGCCAGCCGCACATCCGCCAGGACCAGATCGATCCCGGCACCGCCATCGATCAGGGTGACGGCCTTGCTGACCCGGTCGACGGTGGCGACCACCTCGTACCCGGCATCGGTCAGGACGTGTTCGGTATCGAACGCGACCAGCGGCTCGTCCTCGACGACGAGCAGTTTGACCAGCTGTCGTTTCTTGCGCCCGAACAATCTCATCCCTCTACCGGCCTGTCCTGCTGTCCCGCTCGCTCGCGTAACGCTTTGTCCGCCGGAAACGACGCAATTAATTTCCTTTGGTCGACACCCTCTGTATCAGCGTGGATCATGACATCAGATCAACGTATAGCAAAGCTGCTCGCGCGGGCAGGAGTCGCGTCGCGCCGCGAGGTCGAGCGGATGATCGCCGAGGGCCGGATCGCCCTGAACGGCGTGACCATCGACACCCCTGCGACGCTTCTGTCCACGCTCGACGGGGTGACCGTGGATGGCGAACCCGTCGCGGCGCCCGAGCCGACACGCCTGTTCCTGTACCACAAGCCAACCGGGCTGCTTGTCACCGAGCATGATCCCGCCGGGCGGCCGACCATCTATGACCGCCTGCCCGAGGGATTGCCGCGTCTGGTGCCGGTCGGACGGCTCGATCTCAACACCGAGGGGCTGTTGCTGCTGACCACCGATGGCGGGTTCAAGCGCCAGCTGGAACTGCCCGCGACCGGCGTCGAGCGCACCTATCGCGCCCGCGCCTACGGCGACATCACCCAGGCCCAGCTGGAAGAGCTGATCCACGGGATCGAGATCGACGGCATCCGCTACGGCCAGATCGATGCCAATCTCGAGCGGCGGACCGGTGCGAACGTCTGGATCGAGATGACGCTGCGCGAGGGCAAGAACCGCGAAGTTCGCCGTGTGCTCGAGCATCTGGGGTTGCAGGTCAGCCGGTTGATCCGTCTGCGCTACGGTCCCTTCGTTCTGGACGAACTGCCGGTGGGTGACATCGGTGAGGTACGAGGTGCCGATATCGTCGAGTTCCGGCGATCGCTGGAAGGCGGCATCCCCGCCGACGCGATCAAGCCTGCGAAGATCAAGCCCGGCTTTCGCACGCCGCCGACGCGCGCTGCGAGTGAACGCCCGGCCCGCGCCGGATCGGGCGAGGCCCGTGGTGGAGCAAGCGACCGCCCACGGGCGCAGGAGCGGATGGGGGCCGGTGAGCGGAGCCGCCGTGACGAAGGACGTCCGTCATCGGCCTATGGCAGGGGCGATCGTCCGGCCCGTGAAGGCGTCCGAACCGACCGACCGCGCGAAGGCGTGAAGCCCTATGGCAAGGCGCCGACGAACGAACGACCCGGCTTTGGTGGGCAGCGCTCATTCCGCTTCGACGATCGTGCCGAACGTCCTGCGCGTGACGGTGTTCGCTCCGATCGGCCGCGATCGGGTTCCAAACCCTTTGCGAAATCCCCGACGGGCGAACGGCCGGGCACCAGCGGCCAGCGGCCGGCACGTTTTGATGACCGGGCCGAGCGGCCCGCCCGTGAGGGTGCGCGTTCCGATCGATCGCGTCGCGATGCCAGGCCTTACGGCAACGGTGCCCCCGGCGAACGCTACGGATCGGGTGGACAGCGGCCATCGCGCTCGGAAGACCGGGGCGACCGTCCGCCACGGGACGGCGCGCGCTTTGACCGTTCGCGCGGCGACTCCAAACCCTTTGCCAAGCCAGCCAGCGGAGAACGCTCGGGTCCCGGGGGGCAGCGCCAGCCGCGCTTCGACGATCGCGGTGATCGCACCGCCCGTCCGTCGCGCGGCCCACAGGGCTCGTCCGGTCGTTCCGGTGGCTCGTCGCGGCCGGACTCGCGTGGCGGAGGACGCCCGAACGGTGGCGGCTCGCGTCCCGGTCGGCCAGGAGGGCACCGCTGATGCGCGTGATCGCCGGACAATGGCGCGGACGCCCGCTTGTCGCGCCCAAGGGTGACGTGACCCGCCCCACCGCCGACCGGACGCGCGAGGCCTTGTTCTCGATGCTGACGGCCCGGCTGGGCGATTTCGAGGGGCTGGCGGTCGGCGATTTCTTTGCCGGATCGGGTGCGCTGGGGATCGAGGCGCTGTCGCGCGGGGCGGCGTCCTGTCTGTTCGTCGAGCAAGACCGCGCCGCACTCGACGCACTGCGGGCCAATCTCGCCAGGCTGGAGGCCAAGGGCGATGTCCGCGCCTCGTCGGTAATGGCACTGGGGCCTGCGCGCGCGCCGCTCGACCTGATCCTGATGGATCCGCCCTATGCGACGGGTGCGGGCAGCGTCGCGCTCGACAAGCTGGCCCGGCTCGGCTGGGTGGGTGCCGGCACCTGGGTCAGCATCGAGACGGCCAAGCAGGAAGACGTCGAGATTGCGGGCTTCACCGTCGACGCCTCGCGCGTTCACGGCAAGGCGCGGCTGACCCTGCTCCGTCAGGCCTGATAGGCACCGCGCCCGCGCATCAGGGCGAGCCCGGCGAGGCTGAGCAGACCGGCGGCGACCAGATAGCCGCCGACGAAGTTCAGCCCGCCGCGCTCGGTCAACGCCTGCGCCGCGATCGGGGCGATGGCGCCGCCGATGATCCCGCCCAGGTTGAACGTCATCGACACGCCGGTATAGCGCACCCCGGCCGGAAACAGCGCAGGTAGCCAGCCGCCGAGCGGGCCGTATGCAAAGCCCATGACGAACAGCGCCGCCGCCAGCCATACGAAGACGATCGCGAGCGACCCCGATCCCAGCATCGGCCCCATCGCGATCCCGACCAAGACGCAGCCCGCAAAGCCCAGCCGCAGCATGAAGGGCGCACCATGCCGGTCGGCCATTACGCTGGCGACGACGACGCCGAGCGCCAGGAACAGAATCGCAACCAGCTGGATGCCCAAAAACGCCTCGCGCGGGTAACCGAGCACTGTCGTTCCATGCCCGAGCGCAAAGGCGGTTGCGAGGTAGAAGATCGCGAAACAGGCCACCACCCCGCCCGTCCCGGCCAGCAGCGCGCGGCCATGCCCCTGGAGCAGCGTCGCGATCGGCACGCGTGGCAACGCCTCGGCCTTCTTGGCTTCGGCAAAATCGGGCGTCTCGGTCAGGCGCAGGCGGACCCACAGGCCCAGCAGCACCAATACCGCGCTCGCCAGGAACGGCAGGCGCCAGCCCCAGGCGCGGAATTGTTCGTCGGTCAGGATCAGGCCAAGGATCAGGAAAAAGCCGTTGGCCAGAATGAAGCCGACCGGCGCGCCGAGCGGCGGGAACATGCCCCAGGTGTTGCGCTTGCCCGGCGGGGCATTTTCCACGGCGAGCAAAGCGGCTCCGCCCCATTCGCCGCCAAGCCCAAGCCCCTGCCCCAGTCGCGCGATGCACAGCAGCAGCGGCGCGATCCATCCGGCCTGCGCATAGGTCGGCAGGAAGGCGATGGCGACGGTCGATCCGCCCATCAGCATCAGGCTGACCACCAGGGTCGATTTCCGCCCCACCCGGTCGCCGAAATGGCCGAAGGCGATGGCGCCCACCGGGCGCGCGACAAAGGCGAGGCCGAAGCTGGCATAAGACAGCAGCAACTGCGCCGTCGCCGAGGAAGCCGGAAAGAATAGCGGCCCGAACACCAAAGCCGCCGCCGTGGCATAGATATAGAAATCGTAGAACTCTACAGCCGTGCCGGTCAGGCTGGCCAGCAGGATATGGCGGTGCGACGGAGGCGAGGCATGGGTCATGCCTCGCTCGTGCAGAAGCGGACGCCCGGCGTAAAGCCTTATCCGCCTACCCCGCCAGCGTGCGGGCCAGTTGCAGCAGCAGCCAATACAGGGTGCCCGACAGCAGCATCGCGGCCGGCAGCGTCAGGACCCAGGCGAGCAGCATGTTGCGGATCGTCCGGAACTGAAGTCCCGCCCCATTGGCAACGGACGCCCCGGCAACGCCGGAGGTCAGGATATGGGTGGTCGACACCGGACGGCCGATATATTCCGCACCGAAGATCGTGGCGGCCGTCATCAGCTCGGCCGCGGCACCCATGCCATAGGTCAGGTGCGTCTTGCCGATGCGCTCGCCGACCGTCACGACGATGCGTCGCCAGCCGACCATGGTGCCCAGGCCCAGCGCCAGGGCGACCGTGACCTTCACCCATAGCGGGATATAGCGGGTGCCCCGCTCCAGCGACCCGGCATAGCTGTTCAGCGACTCGATCTCGGCGGCGGTGAAGCGCTGCTTGGCCGTCTCGCTCTTCGTCACCAGGCGGGTGGTGTCGAGGACCAGATACATGTCGTTGCGAAGATTGGGCACGACGGCGGCGGGAACGCGGCTGAACGTGCCATAATTGCCGATCCGCTCGCCGATGTCGCGGGACAGTTCGGACAGGCCCGCATAGACCTTGGGCGTATCGATCGCCTTTTTCCGGACGCCGTCGACGACGTCTGCACGCGCCTGATCGACCGAGATGGTGCCTTGTTCGCCGTGCACGGCATAGGCGGTCGCGGCGACCTGGGCGCTGCGCACGAAGGCGGGCATCGCGCTCTCCGGTAGCGTCCGGTTCAGTGCATAGGCGGTCGGCGCGCAACCGATCAGGATCAGCATGATCAGTCCCATGCCCTTCTGCCCGTCATTGCCGCCATGCGCGAAGCTGACCGCCGTGCAGGTAAAGATCAGGAGCGCACGGATGCCGCGTGGCGGCGGCGTGTCGCCCTCCGGCTCGCGGTAAAGTCGCTTGTCGCGCAGGAAGCGCTTCATGACGAGCAGCAGCATCAGCGCACCGGCAAACCCGATCAGCGGGCTGAACAGCAGCGCGGACAGGACCTTCCAAACCTGCGCCATATCGACCCCGGACGTGCCGGGAATGCTGGACAGCAGCTGATTGGCGAGCCCCACGCCCAGGATCGAGCCGATCAATGCATGGCTCGACGAATTGGGCAGTCCGACGGCCCAGGTCGCCAGGTTCCAGAGGACAGCAGCCAGCAGCAGCGCGAAGATCATCGCGAACCCGCCGGCCGAGCCGACATGCAGCATCAGGTCGATGGGCAACAGCGTGATGATCGAATAGGCGACGGCCCCGGTGGAGCTTAGAACGCCTAGAAAATTGAAGAAACCGGACCAGACAACGGCCAGCGGTGCAGGCATCGAATGGGTGTAGATGACGGTCGCGACAGCATTCGCGGTATCGTGGAAGCCGTTCACGAACTCGAAGCCCAGCGCGATCAGCAGCGCCAGCCCCAGAAAAGCGAACACGCCCATCGCCATAGGCTCACCAACGCGGGCGGTGTCGACCGCAATGCTATAGCCGGCATAGGCAAGGCCACCGATCAGCAGGGCGGTAAACACCCAGCGGCCCATCGGATGGAGCCCGGCATCGAGGCGCGGCCCGCGAACGCGGGATTCGGATTGGCCACCGGCGAGCGCATAGGATGTCATGGCCAATCGCGTTGCGCCTTTCCGGTGACATTTTCATGACGGCGGCCCGGTCCCTTCGGGGCCACGCTGTCTCCCATCGGAACGCGACCGGGCGGTGGATCGAGCCGCCCGGTCGAGTGCCGTTCACGCTTTTAGTCCTTGCTGGCCAGCGCGACCGGGGCAGCGGTTGGCAACGCCGCGACCTTCTCGTCGCTGCGTCCATCATCATCTCCCGACGGCAGCGTGTGATGTCGGCATTGCGGCGTAGATCGAGATCGGTATGACGGACGTGTCGCTTTCGCGTGGCACAAAAGACGGCACGATGACGCATCCCGCGATGAAACAGGGCCAAGCCGAAATCACGGGTGGTTGCCCCCGCCGCAAACGTTCCCTAACTGTTCGCGATGACCGTGCCTCCCACCGATCCCGCCGCTTCGCTGGCCGACTATCCCTATCTTCGGACGTTGAATCCCGCGCAGCGTGAGGCGGTGTTGACCACCGATGGGCCGGTACTGGTGCTGGCGGGCGCAGGAACGGGCAAGACGGCGGCGCTGACCGCACGGCTGGCGCACCTTCTCTACACGCGTAAAGCCTGGCCATCGGAGATCCTGTCGGTCACCTTCACCAACAAGGCCGCGCGCGAAATGCGCGAGCGCGTCGGGCGGCTGGTCGGGGATGCGGTGGAGGGGATGCCATGGCTGGGCACCTTCCACGCGATCGGCGCCAAGATGCTGCGTCGCCATGCCGAACTGGTCGGGCTACAGTCCAATTTCACCATCCTCGACACCGACGATCAGCTACGGCTGCTCAAGCAGCTTATCGTCGCAGCGGACATTGATGAGAAGCGCTTTCCGGCGCGCGCTTTGGGTGGCCTGATCGACGAGTGGAAGAACAAGGGCCTGGTCCCCGGCGATATCGACGCGGGCGAGGCCGAGCGTTACGCCAATGGCCAGGGCGCCGAGCTGTATCGCCAATATCAGGACCGGCTGCGCAGCGTGAACGCCTGTGACTTCGGCGACTTGCTGCTCCACATGCTGACCATCCTGAAGACGCACCGCGACGTGCTGGACCAGTATCAGCAGCGTTTTCGCTATATCATGGTGGACGAGTATCAGGATACCAACAGCGTCCAGTATCTCTGGCTGCGGCTGCTCGCCCAGGCGCGCAAGAATATCGCCTGTGTCGGTGACGACGACCAGTCCATCTATTCCTGGCGTGGCGCGCAGGTAGAGAATATCCTGCGCTTCGAACGGGATTTTCCCGGTGCCAAGGTCATCCGGCTGGAACAGAATTACCGCTCGACCCCGCATATCCTGGGCGCCGCGTCGGGCGTGATCGCCAACAATGGCGGGCGGCTCGGCAAGACGTTGTGGACCGAACTGGACGTCGGCGAGAAGGTTCAGGTGCTGGGGGTCTGGGACGGCCCGGAGGAAGCGCGGCGGGTCGGCGAGGAGATCGAAGCCGCGCGACGGTCGGGTACGTCCTACGACAATATCGCCATTCTCGTCCGCGCCTCGCACCAGACCCGCGAATTCGAGGATCGCTTCATCGCGATCGGCCTGCCCTATCGGATCGTCGGCGGCTTCCGCTTCTATGAGCGGGCCGAAATCCGCGATGCGCTCGCTTACCTGCGCATCGTCAACCAGCCATCGGACGATCTGGCATTCGAGCGGATCGTCAATGTTCCCAAGCGCGGGCTGGGTGACAAGGCGCTGGCCAAGATCCATCAACTGGCGCGGGCCGAAGGACTGCCGCTGACGATCGCCTCGGCACGTATCCTCGACACCGATGAACTGACCCCGCAGGCCCGGCGGAGCCTGGGCAATCTGATCGGCGACATCGCCCGTTGGCGCGACATGGCGCGAGACCTGGCGCATCCGGAGCTGGCGCGGCAATTGCTGGACGAGAGCGGCTATACGGCCATGTACCAGAACGAGAAATCAGCCGAGGCGGCCGGGCGGCTGGAGAACCTGTCCGAACTCGTCCGCGCGATGGAGGATTACGAATCGCTCGGCGCGTTCCTGGAGCATGTCTCGCTGGTCATGGACCGCGATGGCGACCAGCGCGAACCCGAGGTGACGATCATGACGATCCATGCCGCCAAGGGGCTGGAGTTCGATACGGTCTTCCTGGCGGGCTGGGAAGAAGGCCTGTTTCCGTCGCAGCGTGCGATCGACGAAGGTGGTACGCGCAGCCTGGAGGAGGAACGGCGGCTCGCCTATGTCGCGATCACGCGCGCACGGCGGAAGGCGGTGATCCTGCATGCGGCCAATCGGCGGATTTATGGGCAGTGGACGTCGAGCCTGCCGAGCCGCTTCGTCGGTGAATTGCCGCCCGAGCATATCGAGAGCGAGACGAGCATGACCGGCGGTGAAAGCCTGTGGCGGGCCAACTGGTCCGAACATGCCGATCCGTTCGCCAATGTCGGGCGCGGCACCGGGCGCGGGCCGGGCTGGCAACGGGCGGCGACGGGGCAGAATGCGGCCCCCGCCCGTCCCGCTCGGATCGTCGAATCGCGTTCGCCCTCCGTCGGACTGGGTCAGAAGGGACGCGACGACCTGAATGTCGGCGAGCGCGTATTCCACCAGAAGTTCGGTTATGGCGCGATCGCGGCGATCGAGGGTAACAAGCTGGAAATCGATTTCGAGCAGGCCGGGCGCAAGCGGGTAATGGACAGTTTCGTCACCAAGGGGTGAAAGCTTCCACCTTCCTCTCCTCGCAGCGAAGGTGGCAGGCCGAAATCTTGAAGAAGGGGTATCCCGTTGGAGAGATCGGGCTAACTTACAACCTGCTATACCCCTCACCTTGCAGGGAAGGAACGGATGTCGATCCGACTTGGACCGCCGTTCAGGAACCATATTCTTTCGGGACCGTATCGGTCGCCTTCCCCGACTGTCGGGGTATGGAGGGATAGGAAAGATGGGCTTTCGTCGTCTGGCCATTTTGGCGATCACCACCGCCGTTACCGCAACGGCCATCCCGGCGACGGCACAGACCGCCGCGCAGGATGCGCGGTTCCGGGCGGCGCAGGCCCGCTTTGATCGGGAATATCAGATCTATCGTCAGGAGGTGGACCTGTACCAGTCCGAGCGGAACCAGGGCGGTTATGACGATGGCGGCTATCGCCCGGCCCCGCCACCACCTGGCCCCGGTGGTTATCGGGTTGCACCGCCGGTTCCAGCCGATGGCTATGACCGCAATGCAGAACCTTATTACGATCCAGTCGGCGATTATCGCGATGGCTCGCAATATCGCGAGCGGGTGTTGCAACCGCAGGATCGCGTCTATGCGGGAACCGATGGCCGCTATTATTGCCGTCGCTCGGACGGCACGACCGGCCTGATCATCGGCGGCGCGGCAGGCGGCGTCCTAGGCAATCTGGTCGGTGGGCGCAGCAGTACGATCGCGACGCTGCTCGGTGCGGCTGGCGGTGCCTTGGCCGGTCGCTCGATCGAGCAGAACCAGGTCCGCTGCCGCTGAGGCGCATGTCAGGCACCGCGCTTCATCGCCAGCACGGTGCCTGACTCTTCCGGGATCAGCCTGGCTCGACCATCATCAGGGCAACACCCTGATATTTCTCGGCATCGCGCTCGAACAGGGCGCTGGCGGCGAACCGCCGGGGCGTGAGGCGCAGCGCGCCAAGCCCGGCGAGCTTGAACGTGCCCATCTTTTCCTCGCGCGGCGGCTTGCCGTCCCGCTCAATTGTCGTCGCATCGACGTACAGTTCGTCGTGCCGCGTGAAGATTACATGGGGCGCCAGCACCACTTCCCCGCGATTGTACATGGCGGACACCGCCTGCATCTTGACGATCGCTTCGAAGATGATGGCGGGAGCGCCTGCCGCCGGTTCAGCCGGACGGCGCTCGGTCGTCGTCATATCGGTCATCTCCTGCATTTGCCGATCCTGTCGCGGTGCAGCAAGAGCATAATTGCCGCATAGGGCCATGGAAAGGCCGGGCGTGCGATACGCCCGGCCCCTCCGGCTATCGCCTGGGAGCGTCCATCAGCTTCTGGGCGAAATATACCATCTGCTGCGCGCTCAGTCGCGCACCTTGCGCAATGTCGGCATCCCCGGAGTGGCCACCGGCCGTGTCCTCGTAAAAAAGATAGGGTATGCCATATTCGGAAAGGCGGGCGGCAAACTTGCGCGCATGCTGCGGCCCGACCCGATCGTCCTTGGTGGTGGTCCAGATATAGGGTTCAGGATAGGCTACACCCTTGCGGATATTGGCATAGGGCGAAATCTTGCGCAGGAACGCGGCCTCTTCGGGCACGTCGATCGAGCCATATTCGTCCTTCCACGAATCACCCGCCGCGATCTTCTGATAGCGGACCATGTCAAGCAGCGGGACCTGGATCGTCACCGCCTTCCAAAGCTCGGGATGCTGGGTCAGTTCGACGCCCATCAGCAGGCCGCCGTTCGAGCCGCCATAGATGCCCAGCTTCTGCGGATTGGTGATGTGCCGCGTGAACAGGTCCTTCGCCACCGAGGCGAAATCGTCATAGATGATCTGCCGCTTGGTCTTGCGGCCTGCATCATGCCATTTCGGCCCGAACTCGCCGCCACCCCGGATGTTGGCGAGCACGAATGCGCCGCCCCGCTCGGTCCAGATCTTGCCGGTCGAACCCAGATAATTGGGCAGCCGGGCAATTTCAAAACCGCCATAGGCCGTCATCAGCGTCGGCGTCGTCCCGTCGAGCTTGGCGCCCTTGGGCAGGACCACGAAATAGGGGATCTTGGTGCCGTCGGTCGAGGTCGCCTCATATTGATGGACCGTCGTGCCGGTCGCGTCGAAGCGAGCGGGCAGTGTCTTCAGCACCTGCGGCGCGGTCGGGCGGCCAGCGTCGAAGCGTGATAGCACGGTCGGCGTCGTGAAGCCCGAGGTAGACAGATAGACGGTATTCGACCGGTCGCTGGTGCTGACCACATCGACCGCCATATTGTCAGGCACCTGCACGGCGCTGGCGGTCCAGCCACTGCCGGTCGGAGCAAAGATGCTGGCCCGGCCCCGGACATTGTCGATATAGGTGACGACCACGCGATCCTTTGTGGTCGAAACGCCCTCCACCGCCTGACGGTCAGTCGGCGTGAAGAGTGCGCGCGACGTAATTTGCCCCGCTTCCAGTTCGGACAGCGGCGCCCAGACTACCGATCCCGCCGGATGCTGGCCCCAGGCGTCGCTCGTCTGGAAGATCACCCGGCCATCGACCAGCCCGGCCGGAAAGGCACGTGCGGGCATGGCGATCGGCTTGGCCCCGCCCTTGGGCGTCCAGAACAGCTTGGTGCCGCCGAAGAAGGTCTGTCGCCGCTCGATCACGACGGCGCGGTTGCCCTTCGCATCGGTCAGCACGCTGGCATAGGTGCCCAGTTCATCGGTCGGCGCACCGCGGAAAATCTCCGTCGCCTGGTCGAGCGGCGCCCCGCGCTTCACCATCTTCACGACAAAGGGATAGCTCGACTTGGTGAGTGTCCCCTGCCCCCAGTCCCGACTGACCAGCAGCGTATCCTTGTCGAGCCAGGCCGCGCCCTGCTTTGAGGTCGACAGGCGGAAGCCGTTCGGCACGAACTGCCCGGTTTCGAGATCGAATTCGCGATATTCTATCGCGTCCTCGCCACCCTCGGACAGGGCGATCAGGCATAGCCGGTCCTCGGGGCTGAGACAGGACAGGCCTTTCCAGACCCATTTCTTGCCCTCCGCCTTGCTGAGTGCGTCGAGGTCGAGCAGCGTTGTCCATTTGGGGTTGGCGGAGGCGTAGTCGGCCTCGGTCGTCCAGCGCCATAGCCCCTGCGGATGATCGGCATCGCGCCAGAAATTGACGATCCGGCCATAGATCTGGCCCGGCATCGGAATGCGATCCTTGGCCGAGGCGATGGCGAGCGCTTCGGAATAAAAGGTCTGATAGCGCGGGTCGTTCTGAAGGCGCGGCAGGGTCTTGGCATTCTCGGCCTCGACCCAGGCAAGCGCCTTGGGTCCGTCCTTGTCCTCCAGCCAGATATAGGGATCATTCTCGGTCATCGCGCTGGTCTGCGCCATGGCAGCCCCCGCCACAAGCTGTCCGGCCAGCATCGTGCCCGCCAATAGTCCACGCCATCCCCGCATCCGTCACGCTCCGTCTCAATCGCGAATGATGCGAATGTGACGTCATCACGTAACTAAAGCAATGCGGGACCATGGCTTTATTACCCAGCCGATCGTCGCCATGGAAAACAACGAAATCGTTGGACTCCCCCGATGCTGTGCAATCGCCGGGGATACGGAACGGCCGTCCCATCGACCCGTTCACGTCCCGTCATATCGCCCCATACGAAGGAGCCGACGATGCCTTATGTAAAAACCCGCGACGGAACGGATATCTATGTCAAGGACTGGGGCGAAGGCCGTCCCGTCGTGCTGCTCCATGGCTGGCCGCTGTCGTCGGACATGTGGGACACCCAGATGATGGCGCTGGCCGAGGCAGGGTTCCGCGCCATCGCCTATGATCGGCGTGGTTTCGGACGGTCGGGCCAGCCCTGGTCGGGTTATGATTATGACACGCTGTCCGATGATCTCGCCGACGTGCTGGAGGCGACGGGCGCACAGGACGCGGCCGTCATCGGCTTCTCGATGGGCGGCGGTGAAGTCGCACGCTATATGAGCCGCCATGACGGCAAAGGCGTGATCGCGGCCGGGCTGATCGCGTCGGTCGTGCCCTATATGCTCAAGACCGACGACAATCCCCATGGCACCGACCAGTCGGTGTTCGAAGAGATCGGCCAGGGCCTGCGCGACGACCGCGCCAACTTCCTTCGCCACACCTTCTTCAAGCAATTCTTCGGCGTCGGTTTCATCAGCAGCCCGGTCAGCGACGACGTGCTCGACTGGGCGACGGGCGTGGCGATGCAGGCGGGGCTCAAGCCGACCCTCGCCTGCGCCGAGTCGTTCAGCCAGACGGACTTCCGTCCCGACCTGTCCGCCTTCCGCGTGCCGACGCTGATCGTTCACGGCACCGGCGATCAGACCGTCCCGATCGACGCGGCGGGTCGTGCGGCGGCAGCGGGGATCGCGCATTCGCAGCTTGTCGAATATGACGGCGCACCCCACGGGCTGAACGTCACGCACGGCGATCGGCTGACCAGCGACCTGCTGACCTTCCTGGGTCGGTGATACGAAAAGGGCGGCCTTTCCGGGCCGCCCTTTCTTATTTCAGGGGGACGATGACCTCGTCCGGGTGAGCGACGTTCAGTTCCTTGCGGACCATCTCGTCGACCATGTCCGGGTTGGCATGATCCGGATCGAGCAGCGCGACCCGGTTCTTCAGCACCGTCCGTCGCTTGTCGAGTGCAGCATAGTCATGCTCGCGTTTGACCAGCTGGCGCTGATATTCGCCATAAGCGAGCAGACCGTTGCGCCCTAGCACCGCATAGGCGCCGAAAAAGGCAACGATCGTCAGACCAAGGGCGGGCAGCGCGGCCCGCCGCATGGTCCGGATGAAAGGCGACGGTTTCTTGGTCACAGCGGCCATAATGTTACCGACGCCTTTCGATTTCAAGCGCGGATCAGAATATCGCGACCGGCATAGCGTGCCGAGTCACCCAGCTCTTCCTCGATGCGGATCAGCTGGTTGTACTTGGCGAGCCGGTCCGAACGCGCAAGGCTGCCCGTCTTGATCTGGCCGCAGTTGGTGGCGACCGCCAGGTCGGCGATGGTCGCGTCCTCGGTCTCGCCCGAACGGTGCGACATGACGGCGGTGTAGCGCGAACGCTGCGCCAACGACACGGCTTCCAGCGTCTCGGTCAGCGTGCCGATCTGGTTGACCTTCACCAGCAGCGAATTGGCATAGCCGCCCTCGATGCCCTTCTTCAGGCGCTTCGGGTTGGTGACGAACAGATCGTCGCCGACCAGCTGCACCTTGTCGCCGATCAGATCGGTCAGCGCCTTCCAGCCCTCCCAATCGTCCTCTGCCATGCCGTCCTCAATCGACAGGATCGGGTACTGGCGGGTGAGGTTGGCGAGATACTCGGCCATCTCATGGCTCGACAGGATCTTGCCTTCGCCCGAGATATTGTACTTGCCGTCCTTGAAGAACTCGGTGGCGGCGCAGTCGAGCGCGATCATCACGTCGTCGCCCGGCTTGTACCCGGCCTTTTCGACCGAAGCCATGATGAAGTCCAGCGCTTCGGTGGTCGAGGCGATGTTGGGCGCAAAGCCGCCCTCGTCGCCCACGCCGGTCGCCAGACCCTTGTCGTGCAGTGCCTTCTTCAGCGTGTGGAAGATTTCCGAGCCGCAGCGAACCGCCTCCATGATGTTTGCCGCGCCGACCGGCATGATCATGAATTCCTGGAAATCGATCGGGTTATCAGCGTGTTCGCCGCCATTGATGATGTTCATCATTGGCACCGGCAGCAGGTGCGCCGAGACGCCACCGACATATTTGTAGAGCGGCAGGCCGCGCGCTTCCGACGCGGCCTTGGCGGCCGCCAGGCTGACTCCCAGGATCGCGTTGGCGCCCAGACGGCCCTTGTTCTCGGTGCCGTCCAGCTCGATCATGGCGCGGTCGAGATCGGCCTGATCCTCGGCATCCATGCCCAGGATCGCATCGGTGATTTCGTCATTGACCGCTTCGACGGCGGCTTCGACGCCCTTGCCCATCCAGCGGCTCTTGTCGCCATCGCGCTTCTCGACGGCTTCATGGGCGCCGGTCGATGCGCCCGAGGGAACGGCGGCCCGGCCGAAGCTGCCGTCTTCCAGCAGAACGTCGACTTCGACGGTGGGATTGCCCCGGCTGTCCAGGATTTGACGCGCGTGGATGTCGATGATTGCGGTCACGTAACGATGCTCCTACATCAGCCTAGTGGTCTCGGCGCGGCTCTATCGTGTGACTGTGCGAAGGGCAATTGCGCTAAAAGCATGGAACCGCGCTTCCATCGCCGGGGTTAAGAGGCAAAGCGCCCGTTCGTCCGGGCCGTAACGAAAGGGTTTTCCGATGGCTGACACCGACAGCACCTTCCCCGCCGCTGATACCGCGACGCCCGGTTTCGGCGCCAACATCGCGGTGGCGCCCGAAGTGGCCGCCCCGAACGCACCGCTGGCGTCGGATACCGACGCTTCGAAGGCCAAGGCCGGTCTGGCCGACGCCAAGCATCAGGTGAAGGAGGGAGCCACCAAGTTCCAGCAGCAGGCCGTCGACAAGATTCAGGCATTGGCCGGGGATGGCAAGGCAAAGGCCGGATCGGCGCTCGATCAGGTCGCGCAGTTGCTGAACGACGCGGCCGGTCAAGTCGATGAGAAGCTGGGCAACCAATATGGCCAATATGCCCGTTCGGCTGCGGACACGGTGACCTCGCTGTCGGGTGCGATCAAGGACAAGGATGTCGAGGAACTGCTCGATGACGCCCGCGCCTTCGTGACCAAGAGCCCGGCCGTGGCGATCGGTATTGCCGCCGCGCTCGGCTTTGCGCTGGCTCGCATTGTCCAGTCGGGTGTCGAAACCCGCCAGTCGGTTGACGCCTTCGCGTGACCCGCGTCGTCGAAACCCTGCGGACGGCGGTGTCGCCCGAACCGGAGACGCTGACCTCGCTGATGTCGCAGCTCGTCGATGATGGGCGATCGTTCATCACCGCCGAGATCGATCTGGCAAAGGCGCGCGCTACCGACAAGATCGGACGATTTCGAAGTGTGGCGATCTTCTTCGGGATAGCAGCGGTGCTGGGCCTCTCAGCGCTGATCGCGTTGCTGGTCGGCCTGATCTTCGCGCTGACACCGGCAGTCGGTCCGTTTGCGGCGACGCTGATCGTCGTAGGCGTGGTCGTCATCATCGCTGGCATATTGGCGATGATGGGCAAGTCCCGTTTGTCCGGAGATGGCGCATGACCGTCGCAGAAGCGGAAATCCGCGCGGCCGAGGCACGCGAACGACTGAACGGCACCGCATCGCGCATCCAGGCCAGGCTGGAGCCCCAGGCACTGGCAGCACAGGCGCGCGAGGCGGGCATCACGGCTGCCAAATGTGGCCTCGAGTCCGCCAAAAGCAACCCTGCCGCCGTTGCGGGCGGTGTGGCTGTCATAGGCCTTCTCCTCAATCGTCGGCGGATCGCCCGCCTGTTCAAGCGCAAGCGCTGATTTGGTTCGCGGGGGGCACCCCCTCGCGACATGGCCCAGAAGGATGTTCGCAATGACCACCGAAACCCACCAGGATCAGCAGACCGCCCTCCGCGAAAAGATCGACCACACGCGCGAAACCGCGTCGCAGGCCTATCACGACGCGAAGGACAAGGCCGCGGCCGCGCTCCACACGTCCAAGGACAAAGCGGGCGAGCTGGCGCACAAGACCGCCCGTACGATCGAGTCCAACCCGCTCGGCATTCTCGTCGGCGGACTGGTCGTCGGCGTCATCGCAGGGGCGCTGATCCCCCGGTCGGCGCGCGAAAAGGAACTGCTTACCCCGCTCGGCAAGAGGCTGGGCGAGACGGTTCGCCAGGCGACGCAGGCGGCTCGCGAGACGGGCCTG
The DNA here is from genome assembly GCF_001970915.1 of Sphingomonas sp. Sph1(2015). Classification (NCBI taxonomy): domain Bacteria; kingdom Pseudomonadati; phylum Pseudomonadota; class Alphaproteobacteria; order Sphingomonadales; family Sphingomonadaceae; genus Sphingomonas; species Sphingomonas sp. Sph1(2015). The sequence continues at coordinate 47,199 of NZ_MQUI01000009.1, read as the reverse complement.
CGCGAACTGGAAGACGCCGGCCTGACCAAGGACGCTGCCAAGGACCGCGCCAAGTCGCTGTTCGACGACGTCGTAAAGGCCGCCAGCAATGCCGGTTCGGCCGCCGCCAAGGCGGCGACGAGCAAGACCTCGGTCTAAGCTCGCGCCTTCAGGCTGGGCAGATGGCGCCCCGCGATCCCATGGCGATCGCGGGGCGCTTCTTTTTCGGGCTGATGCGCCAGCGGCTTGCGGGTGCGAACGGGGCTTTCTACCAAGATCGTCTCATCGCTCTCACCGGGATATCCGCTTGCGCTCTTCCTCCCTCGCCATCGTCCTAGCCGCCCTCTCGCTGAGCGCGCCCACCACCGTCTCTGCCCAGGCCACCCCCATCGCGGCGCCCCAACCCGGGGAGGGCAAGGAGGACGCCCGGCTCAAGCAGCTTTTCCATGACAGCGACGAAGCGAGCCTCGCGCGCAATCCGATCAGCGGCATCTTCCGCGGCGACATGCGCCGGGCCGACCGGATCGGCGATTTCTTTTCCGATGCCTATATCGCGGCGGAGCGGGCGGCGACCGAAAAGGATCTCAAGGCCCTGGGCCAGATCAACCGGGCCAGGCTAACCCCGACCAATCAGGTCGCCTATGACGTCTTCAAACAGCAGGGCGAGACGACCCTGAAAGGCTTCGATCCCGCCATCGTCGCACTGACGATCGTCCGGCCGATGGACCACTTCTACGGCATCCAGACCTTTTACCCCGAATTCGCCTCAGGCCAGGGTGCCGCACCGTTCAACACGGTAACCGACTATGAAAACAACCTGAAGCGCAACGTGGAATATGCCCGTCTGCTGGACGAAGCGATCACCCGCTTCCGCCAGGGCATGACGAGGGGCATCGTCCAGCCCAAGCTGGTCGTGCGCAACATGATCGCCCAGTTCGACAATCTGTTGAACGTGCCGGTCGAGAAGTCGACCTTCTACGGCCCCGTCCTGAATTTCCCCGCCACCGTCCCGGCGGCCGAGCAGGCACGGTTGAAGGCGGCCTATGCCGCGCAGATTCGCGACGTCATCGTGCCCGCCGAACAGCGGATGCGGACATTCCTGGCCGAGACCTATCTGCCGGTGGCGCGCGACACGGTCGGGCTTTCGGGGATGCCGGGCGGCGACACGCTCTATGCCTATCTGATCGAACAGAACACCACCCTGCCCCTCAAGGCCGAGGACGTGCACCAGCTTGGCCTGTCAGAGGTCGCGCGCATCCTGAAGGCGATGGAGGTGCAAAAGCAGGCGGTCGGCTTCAAGGGCAGCCTGCCCGAATTCTTCACCTTCCTGCGCACCGATCCGCAATTCGCGCCCAAGAGCGCTAGCCAATTGCGCGAGGGCTATGAGGCGATCGGCCGCCGTGTCGATGCGCGCATCCGCGAGCAATTCTCGCTGATTCCCAAAACGCCGCTCGAAATCCGTCCAGTTCCGGCCTTCAAGGAAAAGACCGATGCCGGTGGCTCTTACCAGGGCGGCACGCCGGATGGGACACGGCCCGGCGTCTTCTACTACAACACCTATGACCTCCCCTCCCGTTACATGTGGGAGATGGAAACGCTCTATCTGCACGAAGCTGTGCCGGGGCATCACTTCCAGATCAGCCTGGCACAGGAAAATGCGGCGCTACCCGCCTTCATGCGTTTCGGCGGCAATACCGCCTATGCCGAGGGCTGGGCGCTCTATGCCGAGACGCTATGGCCCGAACTGGGCATGGAAACCGACCCCTATCAGCGAATGGGTGGCCTGAACGACGAGATGTTGCGCGCCATGCGACTGGTCGTCGACACCGGCATCCATGCCAAGGGTTGGACCCGCGACCAGGCGATCGACTATATGCTCGCCAACTCGCCCATGGCGCGCACCGACGCGACCGCCGAGGTCGAACGCTATATCGCCATTCCGGGCCAGGCGCTGGCCTATAAGATCGGCCAGCTGACGATCAGCCGGTTGAAGGCGCAGGCCAAGGCCGAGCTGGGTTCGAAATTCGATCCCCGCCGCTTCCATGCCGAGGTGCTCGACACCGGCGCGCTGCCGATGCCGGTGCTGGAAAAGAAGATCGCGGACTGGATCGCGGCCGAAAAGCGCCGTTGACCGGGGGCAAGCGCCACGTCAGGGGACGTGGCGCTTTTCCAGTTTCCTCGCAAGGGTGCGACGGTGCATCCCCAGCCGCCTGGCGGTTTCCGATATATTGAAATTCGTCTCTGCCAGGGTTTCGTTGATCCGCTCCCACTCCAGCGTCTTGATCGAACTGGGCCGGTCGGTAATCGCGGTCGTGGCATCGCCGCCCGCCTTGTGAAACGCCGCCTCGATGTCGTCGGTGTTGGACGGTTTGGCCAGATAGTGGCACGCACCGAGCTTGATGGCCTCGACCGCCGTCGCGATACTTGCAAAACCGGTCAGCACGACGATCAGCATTTCCGGATCATGCGCGTGCAGCGTCTGCACACAAGCCAGGCCCGATGCCTGCCCCAGTTTCAGGTCGACGACGGCGTAGCGCGGCGTGGTTTCGGCCAGCACCTCACGCAGCGCATCGGGGTTGGCGGCCACCCACACCCGATAGCCACGCCGCTCGAACGAACGCTGCAGGGTACGTGCGAAGGTATCGTCATCCTCGACGATCACCAATGAACGGTCTTCGTCCATCTCTACTCCCGATCCGATACGCCGATCATGCTTAAAGGTAGGGTGAGCGTAACGGCAGCGCCACCCTCGACGCGGTTCGCCGCCTCGACCCGACCGCCCAGTTTGCGGACGACGCTGGCTACGAGGAACAGGCCGACGCCGTGCCCCTCGCCCTTGGTCGATTGTTGCGGACGACCGACCTGCGACAATGTTGTCGCGGTAAAGCCCGGCCCGTGATCGGTGACGCGCACCGCCACCGCCCCGCCCTCGCGCGCGACGGTCAGGCCGACCCAATGCGGCGAAGCTTCGGCTGCATTGTCGAGAACGTTCCAGACGGCCTGTTTTATGGCGGGATCGGAAACGATCGCGGCATCATCATCGGTCCGCTGATAATCGAGCGCAACCTGGGCATGGCTCTGTCGCCATTCGTCAACGATGGCGTCGATGAAGCGACCGACCTCCGACAGTTCGGCCGCCTCGCCCCGCGGCTCACCCGCCGATTGCAGGATGCGGGTTACGATCGCCTTGCAGCGCTGCACCTCGGCCTGCATCTCGGCAATCTCGCCCATCAGTTCGGCATCGTCGCGCAACTTGGGCACCCGCCGCCAGTCGCTCAGGATCACCGACAGGCTGGCCAGCGGCGTACCCAACTCGTGCGCCGCGCCCGAGGCGAGCAGCCCCATGCGGACGATATGCTCCTCCTCCGACGCTTGCTGGCGAAGGTCCGCCAATCGCGCAGCGCTCAGGCGCATGTTATGGCTGATCCGGGTGACGAACAGGATCAGCAGCCCCGTGACCAGCGCAAAGCCCAGCCAGTTACCCAGCGTATGCAGCCCGGCAATGTCACCGAACAGCCATGGCGGAAAGGCGAGCGGTCGGTGATGGAGTGACAGCAACCCGAAGCAGAGGCCGGTGATCCCCGCCAGCGCCCAGGCCGACCACGTCTCCAACAGCACAGCGCCCAGCACGACCTGGATCAGATAAAGCGAAATGAACGGATTGGTCGCACCCCCCGCCAGAAAAAGCTGAAGCGTCAGCGTGCCGACGTCGAACATCAATGCGAAGAGCAGCTCTGTATTCGTGATGCGGTGGAAGCGCAGCCGGAAATGGCTCAGCAGGTTGATCGCGGCCGCCATCACCAGCACGCCCATCATTGCCGGGATAGGCAGCTGGACCCCCATGACGCGGTTGACGAACAAGATCGTCACCAGCTGCCCCGCCACCGCCATCCAGCGCAGGTGGATAAGCTGACGCATATTGGCGGTGCCGGCGGCCGCATCGGGTTCACGCGGGCGCATGGTGAAGGGCAGGAAGGGCGGATCGCCCGCGGTCATTCCCGGCCCCGCCGCCAGAGAATGACGATGCCCACCGCCGTCAGGATCGCCAGCGCAAACCACGTCAGGGCATAGGAAAGATGGCTGTTGCGGAATGCCACGACGGTCAGCCCGCCGACCGGATAGCCGCCGGGATTGGGTGTCCTGTCCGCGTCGATGAAATACGGGCTGACCGGGCCAAGCCGCCTGGCCTTGACAATGGCGGCGACATCGCGCGAGTACCAGCGATCGGCGACCGGATCGTTCGTCCGAAGGAAGGCCCCACCCGGCTCGGTAACGCGGATCAGCCCGGTGATGCGAATGGGGCCGTCAGGGCGGCTATGATCAGCCCGCTTTTCGGCGGGAACGAAGCCGCGATTGACGAGCACGGTAAAGCGGGGGCCGACCAGCGGCGTCAATACCCAGAAACCCGGCCCTCGTTCGGTTACGGCCTGGACATAGGTTTCGCGGTCATTGCGAAAACGCCCCTCGGCCGTCACGCGGGTATAGGCATCGGAAGCGCCGGCCGTGGGGGGAGCCGCGACGGGAGGGGCATGGAGCCTCGCCTCCACCGTCGCGATCAGGTTCAGCTTCCAAACCCGGCGCTGCAACTGCCACAGGCCGAGCGAAAGAAAGGCCGCGATCAGCGCCACGCCGATCGCGGTCAGGATCGCCAGCGTCAGTGGCGAACGGCCGGGCCGCCCGCCGCTCACGCCAGCCTCAGCCATTACATGCCGCCGCCCATCTGGGCGGCCATGTCCGGCATCATGTTGGTGTTCATGTGATACATGACCCAGATCGATCCGCTCAGCGTGATGACGACCAGCACGGCGGTAAACACCAGCGCCATCATCGTCCAGCCACCCTCCGACTTGGTGTTCATGTGGAGGAAGTAGATCATGTGGACCACGATCTGGACGAAGGCCAGGCCCATGATGACCAGCGCGGTCGTCTGGGTATCGCCCAGCGCGCCGGTCATGACCGCCCAGAACGGGATGGCCGTCAGGATCACCGACAGCACGAAGCCGATCATGTAGCCCTTGAGCGAACCATGGCCATGGGTGTCGCCATGCGAATGGAGATCATGGTCCAGATTGGCGTGATCGCCATGACCATGGGGAGGATGAGCGCTCAACGGAGAACTCCCAGCAGATAGACAAAGGTGAAGACGCCGATCCAGACGACATCCAGGAAATGCCAGAACATCGACAGGCACATCAGGCGGCGCTTGTTCGCCTCGATCAGGCCGAAGCGGCCGACCTGCACCATCAGCGTGACCAGCCAGATCGAACCGAAGGTGACGTGCAGGCCGTGCGTGCCGACCAGCGTGAAGAAGGACGACAGGAAGGCCGAACGCTGCGGACCCGCGCCCTCATGGATGAGGTTGGCGAATTCGTAGAGCTCGATCGACAGGAAGGCGAGACCGAACAGGCCGGTGATGCCCAGCCAGATCAGCGTGTTCGACTTCTGGTTCTTCTCCATCGCGATCATGGCGAAGCCATAGGTGATCGACGACAGCAGCAGCATCGAGGTGTTGAGCGCGACCAGCGGAAGCTCGAAGATCTCACGCGGGGTCGGCCCACCGGCATAGCTGGTGCCCAGCACACCGTAAGTGGCGAACAGGATGGCGAAGATGAGGCAGTCGCTCATCAGGTACATCCAGAAACCGATGGCGGTCGAGCCACCGGATTCGTGGTGATGATCCTCGTCCTCGACCAGATAATAGGTCGGGTTCTTGGCCGGATCGGCGCTCAGAACGTCGGTCGACATGGATCAGGCTCCCTGCCCGAGCAGACGGCGCCGCTCGCTTTCCGTAGCTACGACTTCTTCCACGGGGATGTAGAAATCGCGGTCATAGTTGAACGTGTGCCAGATGGCGACGACGACGACACCCACCAGCGCGATCGCGGCAAGCCACCACATGTACCAGATCATGCCGAAGCCGAAGGCGGTCGACAGGCCGGCGATGATGACGCCGGTGCCCGTGTTCTTGGGCATGTGGATCGGACGATAGCCCTCGGTCGGTGCCTGCGCCTTCTTGTCCTTCATGTCATACCAGGCATCCAGCTCGTGGATGACGGGCGTGAACGCGAAGTTGTAGTCCGGCGGCGGCGACGAGGTCGCCCATTCCAGCGTACGGCCGTCCCAGGGATCGCCGGTCACATCGCGCAGCTCTTCCTTCTTCCAGATCGACACGCCGATCTGAACCAGGAAGGCCCCGATGCCGCCCGCGATCATCAGCGCACCCAGCAGGGCGACGATGAAGTAGATCTGCAGCGACGGATCGTCGAAGTGATGGAGGCGACGCGTCACGCCCATCAGGCCCATGATGTAGAGCGGCGTGAAGGCGACCCAGAAGCCGATGACCCACAGCCAGAACGAAACCTTGCCCCAGAACTGGTTGAGCTTGAACCCGAAGGCCTTGGGCCACCAGTAATTGATCGCGGCGAAGGCACCGAACAGCACGCCGCCGATGATGACGTTGTGGAAGTGCGCAATCAGGAACAGCGAGTTGTGCAGCACGAAGTCGGCGGGCGGAACGGCCAGCAGGACGCCGGTCATGCCGCCGATCGAGAAGGTCAGCATGAACGCGATGGTCCACATCATCGGCAGCTCGAACCGGATGCGTCCCTTGTACATGGTGAACAGCCAGTTGAAGATCTTCGCCCCCGTCGGGATCGAGATCACCATGGTGGTGATGCCGAAGAACGAGTTGACACTGGCGCCCGAACCCATGGTGAAGAAGTGGTGGAGCCAGACAAGGTACGACAGGATCGTGATGACGATCGTGGCGTAGACCATCGAGGTATAGCCGAACAGACGCTTGCCCGAGAAGGTCGAGGTGACTTCCGAGAACACGCCGAACAGCGGCAGGATCAGGATGTACACCTCCGGGTGACCCCAGATCCAGATCAGGTTCACGTACATCATCGGGTTGCCGCCGAGATTGTTCGTGAAGAAGTTGGTGCCGACATAACGGTCGAGCGACAGCAGGACGAGCGTAGCGGTCAGCACGGGGAAGCTGGCGACGATCAGGACGTTCGCGCACAGCGAGGTCCAGCAGAACACCGGCAGCTTCATCATGGTCATGCCCGGCGCGCGCATCTTGATGATGGTCGCGATCAGGTTGATGCCCGACAGGGTCGTGCCGACACCGGCCACCTGCAAGGCCCAGATATAATAGTCGACGCCAACGTCAGGACTGAAGTCCAGCTCCGACAAGGGCGGGAAGGCCAGCCAGCCCGTGCGCGCGAACTCGCCGATGAACAGCGAGGCCATGACCAGCACGACGCCGCCCGCCGTCATCCAGAAGCTCAAGTTATTGAGATACGGGAAGGACACGTCGCGCGCACCGATCTGGAGCGGCACCACATAGTTCATCAGGCCGGTGATGATCGGCATCGCCACGAAGAAGATCATGATGACGCCGTGGGCGGTGAACACCTGGTCGTAGTGATGCGAGTTCAGGAAGCCCTGGTTGTCGCCGAACGCGATCGCCTGCTGCCCGCGCATCATCAGCGCATCGGCAAAGCCGCGCAGCAGCATCACGATGCCCAGGATCATGTACATGATCCCGATGCGCTTGTGATCGACCGTGGTGAACCACTCCTTCCAGAGATAGCCCCACAGCTTGAACTTTGTGATCAGCGCCAGCACCGCGATGCCGCCGACCGCGACACCCAGGAAGGTGCCGACGACGATCGGCTCGTGGATCGGCAGCGATTCGATCGATAGCCGTCCGAAGATGGTCTTTATGATGTTTTCCATGATGGCGTGCCTCAGCCGCGACCCGCACCGGCATGACCAGAGGTCTGCGGGCCGGGGGTCTGCGGGATGGAAAGGAAGGACATGCGGCGGTTCTTCATCTCACCGGCATCCTGCGCACCGTTCGACGGAGTCGGCTCCAGGCTCTGGTGCGGCGAGACTTCGATTTCCTCGGGCGACTTTTCCAGCGCACCCTTGGTCCGATCCCCGTGCATCGGGCCGGTGTTGTTGACGGGCGGATTGCCCTCGCCGACCTTCATCTTGTGCGGATCGCCGCCACCGGTCATGCGGTCATGCATCATCACATCCGACATGCACGGGGTATTGTCCGCAACACAGCGGTTGACGACGCGGTCGAACAGGCCGCGCTGAACCCCGCTGTAGTACATCGCAGGGACATACTCGCTCGGCTTCTCGACGGTGAGGAAGGCCGCGCGGGTCAGCTCGCCTTTGCCCTTGCCCTGCCCGGCCTGCGACGTGCGGACCTTCTCGACCCACTGGTCGAAGCCGTTCGACTGCAGCGCATAGACCGGGAAGTTCATGCCCGAGAAGCCCGCGCCGCTATAGTGCGACGAAAGGCCCTTGAACGTGCCCTCGCGGTTCAGGACCGCGTGCAGCTTCGTCTCCATGCCGGGCATGGTGTAGATCATGCCGGCCATGGCGGGCACGTAAAAGGCGTTCATCACCGACGTGCCGGTCAGACGGAACTCGACGGGCCGGTCGACCGGCAGCGCCAGTTCGTTGACCGTGGCGATGCCCTGTTCGGGATAGATGAACAGCCATTTCCAGTCGAGCGCAACGACCTGGACCTCGAGCGGCTTGACCCCGGCCGCAACAGGCTGACCCGGTGCAGTCCGCTCGATCGGGCGATACGGGTCGAGAAGATGGGTGCTCGTCCAGGTCACTGCACCCAGGCAGATGATGATGAGCAGCGGCGCCGACCAGATCACCAGTTCGAGCATCGTCGAATGGTCGAACTCGGGATCATATTCGGCTTCGGTATTGCTCTTGCGATAGCGCCACGCGAACAGCACCGTCAGCGCCATCACCGGAATGATGATGAGCAGCATCAGGGCCGTCGCGATCAGCACCAGATCGCGTTGCTGCACGGCGACGTCACCGGCAGGGTTGAGCACGACCGCGTCGCATCCCCCCAGCATGGCCAGGAGGGGCAAGGCGGCCCAGCGAAGAGGGCGCAGGCGCGCAAGGCTCGACGAATGAGACATATGGGAAGCGCCGCTACGCCTTTGCTGCACCTGCGCACATTGGACAGTTTGTCCAATCCCCCCCGGCCACCGAAAGAGGCATAGGCGCAGCAGAATGGCGGTCGTGCGCGGTCTTTTTGCACCGCAACCGGCCCGCCTCCGTAACTTGGAAGAAGTCAGGACTGGCAGCCGATGAGCGCAGAGTTAACCGCATCGACCTCGACGCCCCTTGAGCGGGACGCGCAGTTGGTCAATGCCCGCGATCCGCACCACGTCGCGCCGGGCGACATCGCCATTGGCGTCATCATCGGGCGCACGTCGGAGTTCTTCGACTTCTTCGTGTACGCCATCGCTTCGGTGCTAGTGTTCCCGTCGCTGATCTTTCCCTATGTGGATGCACTGACCGGCACGCTCTATTCGTTCGCGCTGTTCTCGCTGGCGTTCATCGCGCGTCCGATCGGCACCTTCATCTTCATGGCGGTCGACCGCAATCTGGGTCGCGGCGTGAAGCTGACCATCGCGCTGTTCCTGCTCGGTGGCTCGACCATGGCGATCGCCTTCCTGCCCGGCTACGCGCAGATCGGCACTTCGGCCGCCGTGCTGCTCGGCATCTTCCGTATCATGCAGGGTCTGGCGCTGGGCGGCGCCTGGGACGGCCTGCCCTCTCTCCTGTCGCTGAACGCGCCGGAGCGTCGTCGCGGCTGGTATGCGATGATCCCGCAGCTGGGCGCGCCGCTCGGCCTGCTGGTCGCCAACGGCCTGTTCGCCTTCTTCCTGACGACGCTGAGCACCGCCGACTTCCTCGACTGGGGCTGGCGCTATCCGTTCTTCGTGGCGTTCGCAATCAACGTGGTGGCGCTCTTCGCCCGTCTGCGCATCGTCGCGACCCCGGAGTTCCAGCGCCTGTTTGAAAGCCGCGAGCTTCAGCCCGCGCCGGTCGGTGAGACGCTGAGCACCGAAGGCCGCACCGTCATCCTGGGCGCCTTTGCGCCACTCGCCAGCTTTGCGATGTTCCACATCGTGACCGTGTTCCCGCTGTCCTGGGTCGTGCTGTTCAACAAGGAACGCCCGCAGGACTTCATGATGATCGAGATCCTGGGCAGCATCGTCGGCGTGATCGCGATCCTGGCGTCGGGCAAGATCGCCGACCGGGTCGGTCGTCGCACGCTCCTGGGCCTGTCGGCCGCCGCCATTGCGGCCTTTGCAGGTTTCGCTCCGACCTTGCTGGACCAGGGCGGCACGGGCGAGACGATCTACATCGTGCTGGGCTTCCTGCTGCTGGGACTGGGCTTTGGCCAGTCGTCGGGTGCGATCAACTCGGGCTTTTCGTCGCTGCGTCGCTATACGGGGGCGGCGATCACCTCCGACCTAGCCTGGCTGATCGGGGCGGGCTTCGCGCCCCTCGCCGCTCTGCTGCTGTCGAGCCATTTCGGACTGGTCGCGGTTGGCGCCTATCTGCTGTCGGGTGCAGTCGCCACGCTGGCGGCGCTGGGCATCAACAAGGAACTCGCCAAGCGCGCGTCGTAACACGATCGGGCCTGGTTTGGTTAAACGGCCGGCGGGGCAACCCGTCGGCCGTTTTGCTTTCGTACAGGCGGCTTCCCATATTCCCGTTCCGACAGTGACTTGTATCGGGATAGGACAAGCAATGAGCATAGGTCTTTTGCGAGCGACGGGTATCGTGGCCGCCGTCATGGGCGGGATGACAGCGGGTTCGGCGGATGCGCGGGTTCCCGCCGGCACCTGGGCCAATCCGTCGAACACCGTGCAGGTTCGTTTTGCCCCCTGCGGACGCGGCGCCGATGCCGAACTGATGTGCGGAACGGTCGTGTGGGCCAGCGAGCAGGCCAAGATGGACGCCGCGCGGGGCGGCTCGCCGCGATTGATCGGTACGCAGCTGTTCAGCGATTTCGAGGAGGAGGAGCCGGGCCGCTGGTCGGGCACCGTCTACGTCCCCGATATCGGCCGCGAGGTTCAGGGCACGATTACCCAGATCGACGCCCGCACGCTGGTCGGTGAGGGATGCCTGCTCGGCAGCCTGGGTTGCCGCGAACAGCGTTGGCGGCGGGTTAAATAAGCCGTGCCCCAGGGAACCCAAGGCGGTTTGCGGCGTCCCCGACGCAGCAACTTTTGGGAAGGAATGCCATGGCGGAAGAAACGCTGACGGTCGTAAGTGGTACGGTCGAGGACAATGTCTCCGACCGGCGGGTCGAATTCGTCGGGGAACTGGACGGCGAGGAATATCAGTTCGCGGTCCAGTATGACATGCTGGAGGCGCTGAGCGGAGACGTCCCCGAGGGCGATGCGGTCGAGCTGTTCGAGCGTTATTCCGACGATATTCTCGAAGCGGCGCTGGCTGCGCTCGGTCGCGACATGCAGCAGTCATTGGTCGTCGTCAGCGAGAACGACCTGGACTAAAAAGGTGCGACAGTCGGACCGCTGAACAATTTGCTGCGCAAATCCCTGCGGTTTACAGGGGTTGCGCAGCAAGGTGAGGACGTAAATCTGCGACCACGACGGTCAATGGCGGGCCATCTTCAGCGTATGCCGCTTCCGCCAACCATCACAACTGCTCGCCAGCCAGGGTTGCGGCGGCCTGGATGACGGCAAGATGGGTCAGACCCTGGGGCATGTTCCCCAGATAATGCCCCGTCTTCGGGTCGATCATCTCGGCATAGAGCCCGGCCCCGTGGCTATCGAGCGCCTTGGTCGCGGCGTCGAATGCGGCCTGCGCCGCCTCTTGTTGACCAAGGATCGCACGGGCCTCAATCATCCAGAAGGTGCAGGCCAGGAAACAGCCCTCCTCCTTGTACACGCCCGAATATCGATAGTGGAAGGCCCCCGCCGCCAGCTCCTTGTCGAGTGCATCGAGCGTGCGCGCCAGCCGATCCTGTCCGTCGAACCGAAAACGTACTGCCAGCGCAAGACTGGCGTCCAGCGCATCGCTGTCGGGGTGCATCAGGTAAGCGCCGCGCTTCTCCGACCAGCAATGCTCGCCGATCCACGCCTCGATCCGATCGCGCTCTCGCGTCCAGCGGTCGCGGCAGGTTGTCGGTATCTGTCCCTCGTCCGCCAATTCGACCGCACGGGCCAGCGCCTGCCAGCAGCTGATCTTTGACATGGTGTAGTGCCGTTCCTCGGGCAATTCCCAGATGCCTGCATCGGGTAGCCGCCAGCGATCGGCACACGCGTCCGCCAGATGCGACAGGGTCTCGGCACTGGAGGTGTCGAGGAAGTTGCCACACGCGACGAAGCGGCTCGCAGTCTCGAAAATATCGCCGTAGATACCGTGCTGGTGCTGCCCCCCAGCCAGATTGCCGACGCGCACGGGTTTGGAATGTCGATAGCCGCTGACGGCGATCTCGCGTTCCGCCGGGACCGGGCGGCCGTCCAGCGTATAGCATACCTGCGGATCCCCCTCGCCCAGCCGCTTGAGCAGCCAGGTAAAGGCCGCCTTTGCCTCGCCATGCGCCCCGATGCGCAGGAACGCCTTGATCGTATAGCCCGCGTCGCGGACCCAGGCGTAGCGATAGTCGTAATTCTTCTCGCCGCCGATCCCCTCGGGCAGCGAGGTCGTCGCCGCCGCCGTGATCGCGCCCGTGGGTGAATAGAGCAGCAGCTTGAGCGCCAGTGCGCTGCGCAGGATGCGGTCACGGTGCATCTCCGGCACCTTCAGCCCTTGCGTCCATTGCCGCCATTCGAAATCCGACAGGTCGATCCGGGCGTCGATCTGCTCGATATCCTGGCAGACCAGCGGCTCGTCCTCGCCCGCGATGATGGCGATCCGCGCGCGATCCCCCGGCCCCACCGCCGCCGTGCCGGTGACGAGGCCATCCTCGACCGTATCGATCGTCACGCCGCCGCAATGGCGGAACACGCCCAGCACCCGGTCGACGTGAAAGACGTTATGGCCACCCGCAGGCGCGAAATAGGGGCTGACCGTATCCGCGCGGCGGCTGAAGCGCAGGGTGATGGCGAAGCGGACAAAACCGTCCAGCCCCTCCACCCGCCGGGCCAGCTCCGCCCAGGGCAGCCGCCCCGCCGGGCCGCTGTTGAGCGATTCGACCAGCTTGGCCCGGCCGCTCGCCGTGATGAAGATCGTCTCGAGCACATTGCTGTCCCGGCGATAGCGCCGCTCGACGGTAAACGGCTCGACCGGCGTGATCGCGAAGGTGCCGCCGCGCTCCCCGTCCAGCAGTCGATCGAACAGGGGCGCGGAGTCCATGTTTGGCACACACCACCAGTCGATCGCCCCGTCCGCGCCGCTCAGCGCGACGCTGCGCCCGTCGCCCAGCGCAGCATAGTTTTCGAGGTCCAGAAACCCGTCGGCGTCACGAAGCGGCTCGGGATGCTGATCGGGTAAAGTCACGAGGGCGCGTCTCCGTTGATACAGGTTAGGCGCATGAAAACTCGCCAGAACCATTTAATCTCCGTGGGACCTTCCCGGAATTGGCGCGTTGCAGCAGCCGTTACGAGATTTGGCGTTTAAAGATTTGGGAGAATGGCCATGAGCCTGGCATCGGCATTCGGTTTCGGTTCGAAGAAGGTTCGCTATGCGGTCGTCGGCGCGGGCGATATCACCCAGTCGGCGATGCTGCCCGGCATCAAGCACACCGGCAATTCGGAGCTGACCGCGATCGTCACCGGCGATGCGGAAAAGGGCAGGCTTCTGGCCGAGAAATATGGCGTCGAGCATGTCTATTCCTATAATGAATTCGACAAGCTGCTGAGCGCTGGCGTGTGTGATGCCATATATCTCGGCACGCCCAACTGGCGCCATGCGGAATTCGCCATTCCGGCGCTCGACGCCGGTATCCATGTCCTGTGCGAAAAGCCGCTGGAGATTTCGAGCGAGAAGGCGCGCGCGATCCAGGATGCCGAGCGGCGTTCCAAGGCCAAGCTGATGACGGCCTATCGCCTGCATTTCGAGCCGGGCACGCTCGATGCGATCGAGAAGATCCGCAACGGCGAACTGGGCGAACTGGTCGGCTTCACATCCTGTTTCGGGCAGAAGCTCGACCCCGACAATCACCGGGCCAAGCACGGGCTGGAAGCCGGGCCGCTGTTCGACATGGCCCCCTACCCCATCAATGCCATCCGCTATCTCTTCGGGGCCGAACCGGTCGCCGTCGAGAGTGCCGTCGCCACGCGCCAACCGAGCGCGGGCCTGGGTGACCTGGACGATACCTTCGCGGTTGTGCTGCGCATGCCTGGCGACAAGCTGGCCAGCTTCACGGTCAGCTATGCCATGAACAATATCGACAGCCTGATCGTCGCAGGCATGAAGGGCTCGATCCATATGAGCCCCGCCTATGGCTTCCAGTCAGGGATCGAACAGAATCTGACCATCGGCGACAAACAGAGCCACGAGACGTTCAAGCATACCGACCAGTTTGGCGGCGAAATGCGCTATTTCTCCGACTGCATCCTGAACGATCGCGATCCCGAGCCGGACGCTGAAGAAGGATTGTCCGACCTGCGGGTCATCGAGGGAATCGTGACCGCGATGAAGACCGGGGGACGCGTCGAATTGCCGCCCTTCACGCGCACGCGCCGGATCGACCCCGAAAGCCAGCGCCAGACCCTGTCGGCGGTAACACCGCCCGAACAGGTGAAGGCGAAATCGCCGACGGGCAATTGATCCGCATCAACGCGATTTTCGGGGAGCGTTATGGCCGATCGGATCGTTACGCTCGCGATCACAAATTGCGGGTTGCAATAGGGAGGTGGCGATGAACGACCGGGAAGAACAGCTTCGGCAGCGTGCATATGGCATCTGGCAATCGGAAGGCGAACCGCATGGCCGCGACCGCGACCATTGGGAACGGGCCGAGCGCGAGCTGATCGAGGCTGCCCCGGAAGATCCAGCCACCTCGGCCAAACCGGCCACGCAGCGGAAAAAGGCGGACGCTGCGCCGCAGACCATCGCGGCGGAGCCGAAGCCCAAGGCAGCTCGAAAACCCCGCGCCAAGTCCGCATGACCCATGGCCCGGTGGCGTCCGTTCGCGGAACGCCACCGGGCCATGGCTTCCGAACCCCAACGAAACCGCCACACGCATAGTCGTTCGACTTTTGCCGGAGAGTCCCTTTGACCGATTTGCCCGACCAGATCCTGCCCGGCTCCGCCTATCCGCTGGGCGCCAGCTTTGACGGCGAAGGGGTGAATTTTGCCGTCTTTTCCGCCAATGCCGACCGGATCGAACTGTGCATCTTCGATCCGCAAGGCAAACGTGAGCTGAAGCGCTACACGCTGCCCGAATGCACGGATGAAGTATGGCATGGCTATCTGCCCGATGTCGGGCCGGGTCTGCTCTACGGCTATCGCGCGCATGGTCGCTACGAGCCGGAGGCCGGGCACCGCTTCAACCCCAACAAGCTGCTGCTCGACCCCTATGCCCGTAAGCTTCACGGCGAGATCAAGTGGACCGACGCACTCCATGGCTATCAGATCCGGTCGAAGAAAGAGGATTTGAGCTTCGACAAGCGCGACAGCGCCGCCGCCATGCCGAAGGCGGTAGTGGTCGACGATCATTTCGACTGGTCGCGCGACGTGAAGCCGAACACCCCCTGGTCGGAAACGGTCATCTACGAAGCCCATGTGAAGGGCCTGACCAAGCTGATGGAACTGGTTCCTCCGCGTGAGCGGGGCACCTATGCGGGGCTTGGCCATCCGGCGGTCATCAAGCATCTGAAGCGGATCGGCGTCACCGCCATCGAGCTGCTGCCGATCCACAGTTTCACGCAGGACCGTTTCCTACAGGAAAAGGGTCTGCGCAATTACTGGGGCTATAACACCCTCGGCTTCTTCGCGCCCGAACAGGCCTATTTCGCGACCGACACCCAGGACGAACTGCGCCGCGCGGTCCACAAGCTGCACAAGGCGGGGATCGAGGTGATTCTCGACGTCGTTTACAACCATACCTGCGAGGGGTCGGAGAAAGGCCCGACCCTGTCGTGGCGCGGGCTGGACAATGCCAGCTATTATCGGCTGGTCCAGGACCAGCCGCGCTATACGATCAATGATACCGGCACCGGCAACACGCTGAACCTGTCCAAGGCGCGGGTCATCCAGATGGTGACGGACTCGCTGCGCTATTGGGCGACGAGCTTCGGGATCGACGGCTTCCGCTTCGACCTTGGCCTGACGCTGGGGCGCGAAGCGACGGGATTCGATCCGGGCGCGGCGTTCTTCGACGTGCTGCGGCAGGATCCGGTCCTCGGCCGGCTCAAGCTGCTGACCGAGCCATGGGATGTCGGGCCGGGCGGCTATCAGCTCGGCAATTTCCCCCCGGGTTTCTCGGAGTGGAACGACAAGTACCGCGACACGGTGCGCAAGTTCTGGCGCGGTGATCCCGGCCAGCGCGGCGATCTGGCGGCGCGGCTGTCGGGCTCGGGCGACCTGTTCGACCGTCGCGCGCGGCGTCCCTGGGCCAGCCTGAACCTGCTCGCCGCCCATGACGGTTTCACGCTGGCCGATACCGTAATGTACGAGCAGCGTCACAACGAGGCGAACAAGGAAGACAATCGCGACGGCCATTCGGAAAATTATTCCCGCAACTGGGGTGCCGAGGGGCCGACCGATGACGAGGGGATCAAGGTGGCCCGTGGCCGTGTGATGCGCTCGATGATGACGACCCTGCTCGCCTCGCTGGGCACGCCCATGATCGTAGCGGGCGATGAGTTCGGCCGTACGCAGCATGGCAACAACAACGCCTATTGCCAGGATAACGAGATCAGCTGGCTCGACTGGAAGGCCGCCGCATCGGACGAAGGTGAAGGAATGATCGCCTTCACCGCGCGACTGGCCGAATTGCGCCGCCGCTATCCCGTCCTGCGCTCGCCCAGCTTCCTCTATGGGCAGGACACGCCCGGCCATGGCATCAACGATATCGAATGGTGGGACGAACGCGGCCAGCAACTCAGCCCCGAGGATTGGGACAATCCCGAGGGGCGCGCGCTGATGATGCGGCGGGCGATTGCGACGGGGGATGGCGGCGTGGAAGCGGTGTCGCTGCTGCTCAATGCCTCGCCCGATCCGATCACCTTCACCCTGCCCCCGCCGCATGTCGCCCGCACCGTCCTGATCGACAGCGCCAAGCCCGAACAGGGCGAGGTCGAGATCGAAGACAGCTACGAAGTCGGGCCGCAGAGTGCGGTGCTCATCACCTGGCGGGACTCGGCCGAGGCATGACGCATTGGGGTCCTGAGCTGCGCGAGGGCGCGGATACGATGTTCCGCCTCTGGGCGCCGGATCGTGACGCGGTGACGCTGGAGATTGATGGCGCGTCTTCGGTAACCATGGATCGCGATGGGGAGGGGTGGTTTTCCGCCACGGCTCCCGCGCCTGCGGGGACCCGATATCGCTTCCGCCTGGACAAGAATCTCGCTGTGCCAGACCCCGCCGCCCGGCTCCAGGCGGGCGGTGTCCATGGCTGGAGCGTGGTGGTCGACCCCGCCTTTGCCTGGAGCGCCACGGAATGGCGCGGTCGGCCGTGGGAGGAAACGGTGCTGCTCGAAGTCCATGCCGGGACGCTGGGTGGCTTCGAGGGCATCCGACGGATGCTGCCCGCCATCGCGGCCTCGGGGATCACCGCGATCGAACTGATGCCGGTCAACGCATTCGGCGGCACCCGCAACTGGGGCTATGACGGCGTCCTGCCCTATGCCGTCGCCGAGCCTTACGGCTCGCCTGCCGAGTTGAAGACGCTGGTCGACACCGCGCATGGGCTGGGCCTCTCGGTCTTTCTCGACGTGGTATATAATCATTTCGGGCCGGACGGGAATTACCTGAACGCCTATGCCAGCGCCTTCTTCCACAAGGAAGTCGACACGCCCTGGGGCGGCGCGGTGGCGGTGGACGCCGATCCGGTGCATCGCTTCTTCGTCGACAATGCGCTGATGTGGCTCGGCGATTATCGCATCGACGGACTGCGCTTCGACGCGGTTCATGCCATAGAAAATGACGGCTTTCTCGACCGTATGGCGCACGAGATCCGCGCCGCCCTGCCCGAACGGCATGTCCATCTTGTGCTGGAGAATGAGAAGAACGACACCGATCGCCTGCGCGCCGCTTGCTATGACGCCCAGTGGAACGATGACTTCCACAACGTCCTGCACGTTCTGCTGACCGGCGAGACCAGCGCCTATTATGGCGACTTCGCCGATAATGCGGCAGAGCGGTTGGCACGCTGCCTGAAGGAAGGCTTCATCTATCAGGGCGAAGGCTCGCCCAATCATGACGGCAAGCCGCGGGGCAAGCCGTCGGGTGATCTGCCCAGCACGGCCTTTGTCGCTTTTCTCCAGAACCACGATCAGGTCGGCAATCGCGCCATGGGCGAGAGACTGGTCCGGCTTACCGATCGCGAGCGGCTCCGCGCGGCGACTGCGCTGCTGCTGCTCGGTCCCCAAATCCCGCTTCTGTTCATGGGCGAGGACGAAGGGAGTGAAAGTCCCTTCCTGTTCTTCACCGACTTCCATGACGAATTGGCCGATGCGGTCCGCGAAGGGCGGCGCCGCGAGTTTGCCAAGTTCGACGCCTTTGCCGACGAGGAAGCACGTAAAGGCATTCCCGACCCCAATGCCCGCAGCACCTTCGACGCTTCGATTCCCAGGCCGGGTCCCCAGGCGGGGGAGTGGCGTGCGCTATACCGCGACCTGCTGGCGCTGAGGCACGTGCATATCATGCCTCGCCTTAAGGGGACGGTGGGGCTGGCGGCCGATGTGACTGGACCCGGACGGGTCAAGGCGCGCTGGCGCATGGCCGATGGTGCGACGCTGACCATCCTGATTGACCTGGGCGATGCACCCGAGGCGATCGTGGGAGAGGCAGGCCAATTGATCTACTGGGAAGGCGATCGCTTCGCCGCATGGATCGCCGAATGAGCGATCTCCACGCCCGTGCCGAGGCCGCCGGATTGTCTCGCCGGTGGCAGGACGCCCAGGGGCGCGACCAGACCGTCTCCGACGAGGCGCTGGCGGCGATCCTGGATCGGCTCGATACCGATGTCGGCGAGACGGTGTTCGTCTCGGGTGAACTCGGCGAGGAAGTCCCCCTTCCCGGCACCTGCCGTGACGGCACCGCGCTACTGGTCTTGGAAGGCGGCGAAACTGCCTCGATCACGATCCGGGGCCGGATGCTGCCCTCCATTAACCAGCCGGGTTATCACCGACTGGAACAGGGCGAGCGGCAATGGACGGTCGCTATTGCCCCGCCGCGCTGCCCGACCCCACCGCCGGGAAAGCATTGGGGCAGTGCCGTCCAGATCCCATCCTTGCGGGAAGGAGCCGGTGCCTTTGGCGACTTCGCCAGCCTGGCCAGCGCCGCCAAAGCGCTGGGCCGAGCCGGTGCCGCCGCTCTGGCGATCAGCCCCGTCCACGCGCTGTTTCCCGCCGACGCCGGGCGCTTCAGCCCCTATGCCCCGTCCAGCCGGTTGTTCCGCAATGTCTGGCTGGCCCCTGCTGGCGAGCCAGTGGCTGCCCCCCCTGCCCTGATCGACTGGCCCAGTGCCGCACCGGACCGGATGCGGGACCTTCGTATCGTTTACGATCAACTTGACGATGTGCAAAGCCAAGCCTTCGAGCGCTGGCGGCAGGAGGCCGGCGAACGGCTGGAGGCGCAGGCGCGGTTCGATGCGCTGCACGCCTATTTCCATGCCCGGGACCGGGCGAGCGGCTGGCCCGACTGGCCGGAAGAGTATCGTGACCCGGCGAACGAAGCGGTCGCCCGTTTCGCCGCCGAACGCGAAGACTCCATCCGCTTCTACGCCTTTGCCCAATGGTGGGCCGACCGAGCGCTTCGCGATGCGGCGGACACGGCACGGGACAATGGCATGGGGATCGGGCTGATCGCCGACCTGGCCATCGGCGTCGCCATGAACGGCGCGGACGGCTGGAACAGACGCGGCGAGTTGCTGATCGGGCTGTCGATCGGTGCCCCGCCCGATCCGCTCGGTCCCGATGGACAGAATTGGGGTATCACCGCCCTGTCGCCCTTCGCGCTGCGACGGCAAGGCTTTGCACCGTTCATCGATACGCTACGCGCTGTCTTCGCGCATGCAGGCGGGATACGGATAGACCATGCGCTTGGGCTGTGCCGCCTCTGGGTCGTGCCGGAGGGCGCTCCGGCCGATCAGGGCGCCTATCTGGCCATGCCCTTTGCGGACATGCTGCGCATCCTGCGGATCGAGGCCCAGCGCGCCGATCAGGGGCGAGGGGCGATCGTGATCGGGGAAGACCTCGGCACCGTGCCGCCCGGCTTTCGCGATACCATGGCAAAGGTCGGGATGCTCGGGATGCGCGTCCTGCCGTTCGAGCGGAATGCGGACGGCGCATTCCTTCCGCCCGATACCTGGAGCGAGCAGGCAATCGCGATGACCGCGACCCATGATATCCCGACCGTCGCCGGTTGGTGGAAGGGCCGCGATCTGGAATGGCGCGCCCGCATCGCCGGGCGGCCTGTCTCGCCAGAGGATAGCGCCAACCGCGCTCGGGAACGGACGGCGCTGTGGCAGGCGGTGGGCAATGGTGCCCCGAAGCCGGACGAACCCGCCACCGTGGTCGATGCCGCCATCGCCGCCGTCGCGGGCACGCCCTGTCCGCTGGCGATCATACCCGTCGAGGATCTGCTGGGACTGGACGAGCAGCCCAATCTCCCCGGCACCATCGACGAGCACCCGAATTGGCGTCGTCGCCTGGCCGATACGCTCGATCGATCGCTCGCCACGCCCGAGGTCGCGGCGCGCATCGCCGTTCTCAACGCCCGCTGACCCCCCTTTATCGAAGGACGTCGCCCATGACGCCGCGCGCCACCTATCGCTTTCAGTTTCATCAGGATTTTCCCTTCGCCCGAGCGGAAGCCCTGCTGCCGTATCTGGACCAGCTTGGGATCAGCCACGTCTATGCCTCCCCGATCACGACGGCGGCGGCTGGCTCGATGCACGGATACGACGTGATCGACCCGACACGGATCAACCCGGAACTGGGCGGCGAAGAAGCTTTCCGGTCCCTTGCCGAGGCCGCCCGGATACGCAGCATGGGCGTGATCATCGACATCGTACCCAACCATATGGGCGTGGCGGGCGGCGGCAATGGCTGGTGGAACGACGTGCTGGCCAAAGGCGAGGCCAGCCGCTTCGCACGCTTTTTCGATATCGACTGGTCGCGCAGGCTCGTCCTGCCGATCCTGGGCGATCCGCTCAACAAGGTGCTGGCGGACGGCCAGATCGTCGTCGAACGTCTTGACGGCCGCGCCGAGATCGTGGCCTATGGCGAGCATCGCCTGCCGATCCGTGATGAGGACCAGGATGGGGCCGAAACGCAGCAGCTTGCGGCTTTGCTGGACCGCCAGCACTATCGCCTGGCGTCGTGGCGGGTGTCGAATGACGAACTCAACTGGCGGCGCTTCTTCACGATCAACGATCTGGCGGGCCTGCGCGTCGAGGACGATCAGGTCTTCGAGGAAACCCATGCCCTTTATTTCCGGCTTTACGAGCAAGGGCTGATCGATGGCGTCCGGATCGACCATGTCGACGGACTGACCGACCCGATCGGTTATTGCCGCAAGCTGCGCGCGCGCTTCGACGCGATGGCGCGCGAAGATGGCAACCGCGCCTATATCGTCGTCGAAAAGATCCTGGCCGCGGACGAGCCGATGGGGGAGGATTGGGGTGTCGACGGCACCAGCGGTTACGACTTCATGGAGGAGGTATCAGCTCTGCTCCATGCACCCGAGGGCACAAGGCCGCTTGCCGAACTCTGGGCACAGTTGAGCGGCCGTTCGGACCAGTTCGCACCCGAAGAGCTTCAGGCGCGGCAGGACCTGCTTGCCTGGCAATTCGCCGGACAGCTGGACCAGTGTGTCGCGGCCTTTACGGCGCTGACCGCCGCCACCGTGGATTTGGAGGGGGCGATCACCACCCCGATGCTGCGCCGGGCGATCGAGCGTCTGCTCTGGGTCTTTCCGGTCTATCGAACCTATGGCCCCGATGCACCTTCGTCGGACGAAGCCATCCGCCAGATGGCGCGCAATCGAGTCGAGCCGCTGCTGCCGCCGGGCGAGGCCTTTGTCGTCGATCAGATACTGGAATGGCTGGCGGGTTCCGGCCCCGGCGACCGGGAAGCGCGGAGCGAAGCGGTCAGGCGTTTTCAGCAACTTTCGGCCCCCATCGCGGCCAAGGCGGTTGAGGATACCGCCTTTTATCGCCATGCGACCCTGCTCTCGCGAAACGATGTCGGCTTCGATGCGGGCCGGCTCAGCCTGCCGATCGCCGCCTTTCATGACCGGATGAAGGGCCGCGCCGAGCGCTTTCCGCTGGCGATGCTGACCACCGCTACCCATGACCATAAGCGCGGCGAGGATGTCCGCGCCCGGCTGGCGGTCCTGAGCGCGATGCCGGAGGATTGGCGACGTCAGGTCGAGGCGTGGCGGATGCAGACGCTGGACCTCGCCGAAGGGGTCGATCCGGCCGACTGGTACATGCTGATCCAGACGCTGGTCGGGGCCTGGCCTGATCCAGATGAACTGGGGGACTTTGCCGAGCGGATCGACGCGTGGCAGGAAAAGGCGCTGCGTGAGGCCAAGCTCCGTTCGTCCTGGGAAGCCCCCGGCACCGACTATGAGGCGCGCTGCAACCGGCTGGCGAAGACGTTGATCGATGGCGACGAAGGGATGGCTTTCCGAGAGGGCATGACCGTACTTCTCCGTCGCATCGGTCCGGCCGCCGATGCGAATTCGCTCGTCCAAGTCGCGCTGCGCTATACCGTACCGGGTGTGCCGGACTGCTATCAGGGGACCGAGTTCGCCGACCTCAGCCTGGTCGACCCCGACAATCGCCGCCCCGTCGACTACCGCGCGCGCGCGGCGGCATTGACCGAGGGGGACGCGCCGAAACAGAGGCTCATCGCCGATCTGCTAGGCCTGCGTCGCCAGCATCCCGACCTGTTCACGCACGGCACCTATCATCCGCTCACCGTCACCGGGCATGGTCGCGACCGGGTCATCGCCTTCGAGCGGCGGCATGACGACGCTGTCCTGACCTGCGTCTTTGGTCTGCGGCTGGAGCCGCTGATGGATGACGGCGGCGTCATCGACTGGCGCGATACGGCCATCGTTCGTGATGGGGCAGTACTGCGGCTCAGCGAGTTGCTGGCGAAGGAGCCGCTCTGGTACGGTTTGAGCGCTGGAGAGAAATGACACCGCTTCCCCTCGGCTTTTACCAACACGACGTGGAAGACGTGGCGCGCGCCCTGATCGGCGTGATGCTGACCGTCGATGGCGTGGGCGGGATGATCGTCGAGACGGAAGCCTATGATGCCGCCGACCCCGCCTCGCACAGTTTTGCAGGGCGAACGGCGCGGAATGCGGCGATGTTCGGACCGGTCGGCCACGCTTATGTCTACCGGATCTATGGGCTCCATCATTGCCTGAATGTCGTATGCGGTGCTTCGGGCAGCGCGGTCCTGATCCGCGCGTTGGAGCCTCTGCATGGCTTGGACGTCATGCACGGACGGCGTGGTTCTCGGCCTGCCACGAAGCAGCTTTGTTCGGGGCCAGGCAAATTGTGCAGCGCGCTTGGTATCGACCTCAGGCTGGACGGCGCGTCGCTTTTGGAAACACCATTCGCGCTGACCGGAACGCCGAACGCTGCGCCGGTCGTCGTCGCTCCGCGCATCGGCATCACCCAAGCGGCGGAACGACCACGCCGCTTCGGCTGGAAGAATTCTCTCTGGCTCAGCCGCCCCATGGGCGATTGACCACGGCATCGCAGCATAAACCTACTGCGATGCAGCGACGTATTTGCTTGATATTGACCACGACAACAGCGAGCCTCGACAGATAACAGAAAAAGGGCGAGTCGATGGAGTGGATCAAGGTCCTGGCGCTGGTTGCCATGGTCTATGGAATCTGGGCAGCCTATCGGTCGTTGGGCTCACCAGTTCTTCATGAAGGCTCGCGTTATTTCCGCCAACCCGATGGTAGTTTTCGCCGCTGGTATGGCGGCCGCCGGTTCAGTGCAGCCGAAGTGGGAATGACCGAACAGAGCTGATCCCGCACGGTCAGCAACGGTAAAGACGGGCGCCCCTATCTCCCGGCCTTGGTCCTTCCCATATGGCGGGGACGAAGGAATGGAACCGCAATGTTTGCCGATCTGGGCGTCCCCCTACCCCTGCTGGCCGTCGTCCTTGCCATGGTGCTGGCGGGGATCATCGCGCGCCGCGTGCCGATATTGCGGATAGCGATCAGCCTCCTTTCCTGGCTCTTGCTCGGCGGCTTGGTGTTCGTCCTGCTGCAACAACGCCAGCAATTCGATCCCTATATCCAGCGCGCGATGCAGATCCTGAATTTACAGGACCAGAGCGTCGTCGGCGACACGGTTCGGATCCGCATGGCGCCGGACGGTCATTTCTGGGCACGCGTCACCGTGAACGGCATCAACCGGCGGATGCTGGTCGATAGTGGCGCGACGCTGACCGCCCTGTCCAGTGCAACGGCACGGGCGGCTGGCCTGGAGCCCACCATGCCCGCCTTTCCGGTCGTGCTCAACACCGCCAATGGCATGATCCGGGCGGAGACGGCGCGCGTCGACTCGCTGCGCATCGGCACCATCCGCGCGGACAAGGTGCCGGTGGTCGTATCGCCCGCGTTCGGCGAAACCGACGTGCTGGGCATGAACTTCCTGTCGCGCTTGAAAAGCTGGCGGGTCGAAGGATCGACCCTGATCCTCGAGCCGCACCATCCCCAGCCCTATACCCCGCAGTCATGACCGCCATGATCGGCAAAGTGATACAAATCAACGCGATCGGCGTCGTCGCCGATTGACTTGACCGTACGGCTTACCCATGCGTCAATCCATGATGACTCCCCTGTCGCGAATGCTGTCGCTGCCGCCCCAGCTCGAACGATATGTCGCCGAAGCCGTGGATGCGGGAGATTTTCCCGACGAACAGGCACTGCTGCTCGCCGCGATCGAGCGGATGCGGACCGACGGACCGATATCGGATGTGGGCACATGGCTGGTCGGCGGTGGCGAGTGCGGCCAGCGCGTGCGGGAGAGCGACTGGTCGACAAGCCCGCTGGGGGCGATCGGCCACTGGCCGACCGTGCTGCGTACGACGGTCGCCAATATCGTCCATTCACCGATCGCGAAGGTCCTGATGTGGGGGCCGGATCATGTCATGATCTATAACGATGCCTATCGCAGCATCGCCGGGCCTCGCCACCCGGAGGCGTTTGGCGGGCTGGTTCCGGACATATGGCCCGAGATCTGGGACTGGAACCGCGACATCCTGGACCGCGGCTTTCGCGGAGAGGACATTGCCTATCGCGACCAGGCGCTGGTCGTCACGCGCGCGGGCGTCGAGGAGGAGGTCGTGTTCGACCTCTATTATACCCCCGTCTACCTCGAATGCGGCAAGGTCGGCGGTGTGATGTGTACCGTCGTCGAGAATACAGGCCGTGTGGCAGCCGAACGACGGCTGGCGGAGAGCGAGGCGGAACTGCGCATCATCACGGACTCACTGCCCGTGCTGGTTGCCTTTGTCGATCGCGACGAACGCTATCGCTTCGCCAATGACTATTACCGCGTGTTTCTGGGCACCGATCCAGAGGGTATGCTGGGCCAGCGGCTCAGCGACGTACTGACCGAAGAGGATTATGCCGAGCGTCGCCCGTTGATCGAACGGGCGCTGGCCGGGGAGGCCATCGTCGCCGATGTCCACCTGCATCACCGCGACGGCAGCCGACGCCGGGCCGAAACCCGCTACCTCCCGCGCCGCGACGACAATGGCGAGGTGATGGGTTTCCATATCCTGGTCTTCGATATCGACGAGCGCGCCCGCTATGCCGAGGAGATCGAGCGTAGCAACCGGCGGTTCCGCGCGGCGATGGACGCGGTGCATGGTGTGCTGTGGACCAATAGCGCCGATGGTCGCATGCTCGGCGAACAGCCCGGCTGGGCTGCAATCACCGGACAGACGTTCGACGAATATCAGGGCTTCGGCTGGTCGAATGCGGTCCACCCGGACGACGCCGCCGCCTCGGTCGTAGCGTGGAACGAGGCGGTTGCCGCCAAGGGGATGTTCATCCACGAACATCGCGTCCGTCGCCATGACGGGGAGTGGCGGACGTTCGCGATCCGGGGGCTGCCGATCATTGCCGCCGATGGCGAGTTGATCGAATGGGTCGGCGTCCATACCGACATCACCGACCAGCGGGCCGCCGAACAGGCCCTGCGCGATCAGGCCACCCTGCTTGCCCGTCAGGTCCATCACCGCGAGCGAGCCGAAGCCCAACTTCGCCAGCTGAACGAGACGCTGGAAACCCGTGTCATCGAGGAGATCGCGGAGCGGCGTCAGGCCGAGATGAAGCTCGCCCAGGCGCAGAAGATGGAGACGATCGGCAAGCTGACCGGCGGGGTCGCACACGACTTCAACAACCTGCTTCAGGTCGTGTCGGGCAATCTCCAGCTGTTGGGCAAGGATGTTGCGGGCAACAGCCGCGCCGAACAGCGGGTCGCCAATGCCATGGCGGGCGTGTCGCGCGGCTCGAAGCTGGCCTCGCAACTTCTCGCCTTCGGGCGGCGCCAGGCCCTGGAGCCGAAGGTCGTCAACGTTACCCGCTTCGTCCAGGGCATGGACGACATGCTCCGCCGCGCGATCGGCGAGGGCGTGGAGATCGAAACCATCGTCGGTGGCGGGCTGTGGAACACCTTTATCGATCCGGCCCAGATCGAGAATGCGCTGTTGAACCTGGCGATCAATGCGCGCGATGCGATGGACGGCCAGGGCAAGCTGACCATCGAGCTCGGCAACGCCCATCTCGACGATGATTATGCTCGCACCCATGACGAGGTGACGCCGGGCCAATATGTCATGCTCGCCGTGTCCGACACCGGCAGCGGCATGTCCGACGACATCATCCAGAAGGTCTTCGAACCCTTCTTCTCGACCAAGAGCGAGGGCAAGGGATCGGGCCTGGGCCTGTCGATGGTCTATGGCTTCGTCAAACAGTCGGGCGGCCATGTGAAAATCTATTCCGAGGTCGGCCACGGCACCACGATCAAGCTCTATCTGCCGCGTGCCATGGAGGCCGAAGACGTCGAGGTCGCGGTCGACACCGGCCCCGTCACCGGCGGCACCGAAACCGTGCTGGTCGTCGAGGACGATGCCGAAGTGCGCGCCACCGTCGTCGAGCTGCTGTCCGACCTGGGCTACCGGGTCCTGAAGGCAGTCGATGCGCAAAGCGCGCTCAGCGTCATCGAAAGCGGCATCCCGATCGACATCCTGTTCACCGACGTCGTGATGCCCGGCACGCTGAAGAGCCCGGAACTGGCCCGCAAGGCCCGCGAGCGCCTCCCCGACATCGCGGTCCTCTTTACCTCGGGCTATACCGAGAATTCGATCGTCCATGGCGGGCGGCTGGACAAGGGTGTCGAGCTGCTGTCCAAACCCTATACCCGCGAGGCGCTCGCCCGGAAGTTCCGGCATGTGCTCGCCAATCAGCGGCAGCGTCAGATGCCGAAGGCCGAGATTTCCGTGGCGTCGCGGGAGGCGCAGGCGACGAACGAGCCGGCCGCGCAGCCCCTGCACGATGGCCGTACGATCCTGCTGGTCGAGGATGATGACCTGATCCGCGCCAACACGGCCGAGACGCTTCAGGATGCGGGCTTCGTGGTGGTTCACGCCGTCACGGCGGAGGAAGCGATGACCGCGCTTCAGACGGCGCAGATCGATGTTCTGGTGACGGACCTGAACCTGCCGGGCGAGTCAGGCGTGGAACTGGCGGGACGGGCGCGGCAGTTGCGGCCGACCCTGTCGATCATCTTTGCGACAGGTGACGGCGGCATGGCGGCCGAGGCGGCGAATATGGATGCGGCGTTGCTGACCAAGCCCTATTCGGCGAGCCAGTTGGTCAACGCGATCCGTGGTCGGCTGGAAATCGTAGAGCAGGCGACCTGGCGCTGAGCCGGGCCGCCTGCTCCTTTCCGGTCAGGCCCATGCCGGAGGGGACGGCAGAGGAGCCTTTGCGAAACCGGTAAGGCGGGTTAGCGGGCCTTCCAGCCCTCGATCGCGGCGAAGGTGATGATCACCGCGAGCACCAGCAGGGCGCCCTGCAATTCCAGTGCGGTCAAATCGAACTCCATCGTCATCGGTCATTCTCCCGACTGAACTTGCCTGAACTCGTCAGAGGAAGGCCGCCCCGCTTGATGGGGACCGACCGTGCCTCTTGGTTCAGGATATACGCCCTCTTCTTTGCTGCCGTGCAGCGAATGCGTGACAAATCATGTCCGGCAATGTGGAAGACGAATTTCCGCGCAAAGCCCGCCTTCGCGCCGATTGGCGAGGGTCAGCTCGCCGCCCTCGGCGGCGACCACGCGGGCGACGATTGACAATCCCAGACCAAATCCCACCGTGTCGCGGCGACGCGCGGTGTCCAGCCGCACAAATGGCTCCAGCACCAGTTCCAGCGATTCGTCGGGAATGCCGGGTCCGTCGTCCTCGACCCGGATGCGAACATCATCACCCGGATCGGCGCGCAAGGTGATGATCGCATGCTCGCCATAATGCAGCGCATTCTCGACCAGGTTGGTCAGGGCGCGCTTCATGCCGAAACGGCGCAGGCGGCAATCGAAGTGATCCGGCCCGACATAACGGACGTCGCGGCCATGATCGGCGGCGTCGTCGGCCAGATTGGCGCACAGGATCGCCAGGTCGGTCAGCTCGGGCTGCTCGACATCGCCGTCCCCGCCCAGAAAGGCGAGGAGCGAGGAGACCATCGCCTCCATCTCCTCGATGTCCGTGCCGATCGCCTCGCGCACCTCGTCGTCGCGGATCGAGTCCGCACGCAGGCGCAGGCGGGCCAGCGGGGTGCGAAGGTCATGCCCGACCGCCGCCAGCGCGCGGGTGCGTTCGTCGATCAGTCGTCCGATGCGCGCCTGCATCCGGTTGAAGGCTCGGGTCACGTGGCGAACCTCGCCCGGCCCGCGCTCCGGCACGATCAGCGCCGCCCCCTGCCCACCTTGCCCCCGACCCAACTTGTCGGCGGCGCGCGCCAGCATCCGCAAGGGGTGCAGGATACGCCCGATCAGCGCACCGCTGAGCAGCATCAGCGCGATCGCCGGGATCAGCGCGAGCAGCACCCGACCGAGTGCGAGATCAAGTGTCCGGACACCCTCGCGCATCCGAAAGCTGAGCAGCGATCCGTCATCCAGTCGCAGATCACCCGACACGACCGAGGTCCGCCCGGGCGAAGTCAGCCGCAAATGGATGTCGGTTGCCGCCAGCGACGGCTCCCAGTCGACGATCTGGCGTTGCATACTGTCCATCGCCGGGGCGATCTTCGGCCGCGGTGGCGCGGAGGACGACCAGCTGACGATATAGCGATCGGTGGTCAACTCACCCGCCACCTCGGGGCGTTCGCCAGCTGGCCGTTCGTTCAGGACGCGACGGGCGACGATCAGATGCTCGGCCAGACGCCGGGCTTCGTCGTCACGTACCAGGACATGGCTGGCGCGTTCGTAGAGATAGGTCGAAACCGCGAACTCGATCGTGACCGCCAGCAGCAGGATCGCGACGATCCGCCCGAGCAGGCCGACCGAAGGGCGGATCACCGCCGCTCTACCGGCACGTTCAGCATATAGCCGACGCCACGCACCGTGACGATCGGTGCGGCCCCGCCCGCCCCCGACAGCTTCCGGCGCAGGCGGCTGACCAGCACGTCGATGCTGCGGTCGGAGCTGTCCCCGATCCGCGCCCGCGACAATTCGATCAGCCGCTCGCGCGCGACGACGCGCTGCGCATTGTCCAGAAAGGCGACGAGCAGGTCGAATTCCGCCCCCGTCAACTCGACCTGCGCGCCCGACGGCGACATCAGCTCGCGGCGCGGAAGGTTCGCGGTCCATCCGTCAAAGCCCAATATCCCGGCCTCGCGCTCGCCCGGCGTGTTCTCCAGCCCACCGCGACGCAGGACGGCGCGGATGCGCGCGACCAGCTCGCGGGTCCCGAAGGGCTTGGCCAGATAATCGTCCGCGCCCAGTTCAAGCCCGACGACCCGGTCGACCTCGCTGCCCTTGGCGCTGATGAAGATGATGGGAACCGCGCTTTTCTGGCGAACCTGCCGGCACAGGTCGATGCCGCTGGTCCCGGGCAGCATGATGTCGAGCAGGATGAGGTCGATCTGCCCGACCTCCAGCGCCTGCCACATTTCGGGCGCAGCATTGGCCAGCTTCACGGCGAAACCGTTCTCCTGAAGCGCGCGTGCGGTCAGGGTCCGAAGGGCGGGATCGTCCTCGACGATCAGGATGGTGGGCGGCGTCACCCCCTTTGGCTAGGCAGGTCCCGTCCGCGCGTCAACGTCTTCGCCCGGCCGATCCGCGTCCAGCCGCGTCAGCCCTGCGGCATAAAGCCGACCGCGTTCGGCATAGCCGGTGGCGGAGGCACGCAGCCGCGCGATCTGGTCGGGATCCAGCGCCCGGACGGCGCGCGCTGGCGCACCGACGATCAGGCTGCCGGGTGGAAACGCCTTTCCCTCCGTGACCAGCGCGCCTGCGCCGACCAGTGACCCCGCCCCGATCACCGCATTGTTCAACACGATGGCCCCCATACCTATCAGACACCCCTCGCCGACGGTGCAACCATGCAGGATCGCCCGGTGCCCGACGGTACAATCCGCCCCGATGGTCAGCGGGCTGCCGGGATCCGAATGAAGGACCGCGCCGTCCTGGATATTCGTCCGCGCGCCGACCTGGACCGGGCCGTTATCGGCGCGGATCACCGCCCCGAACCACAGGCTGACCTGTTCACCCAACACGACCTCGCCGATGACGTCGGCCGAGGGGGCGATCCAGGCGGTATCGTGGACCATAGGGTGACGATCTTCCAACGCGTAAAGCGGCATCAGGCCGTCTCCTTTGACTTGGCCTTCGCACGATAGCGGTGGAGCAGCGGCTCGGTATAGCCATTGGGTTGCGCCACCCCCTCGAAGATCAGCGCGCGCGCCGCCTGCATCGCCAGGCCGTCCTTCGTCATCGGCCGGTAGAGCGGATCGCCCGCATTCTGCGCATCGACCTTGGCCGCCATGCGCGCCAGTGCTTCCTCGACCTGATCGGCGGTGACGATGCCGTGATGCAGCCAGTTGGCGATATGCTGCGACGAGATGCGCAGCGTCGCCCGGTCCTCCATCAGGCCGATATCGTGGATGTCGGGGACCTTGGAACACCCCACTCCCTGATCGATCCATCGCACGACATAGCCGAGCAGCCCTTGCGCATTATTGTCGAGTTCGGCCGCGACCTCTTCGGCCGACCAGTCGGGTGCCTTGGCAATAGGCGGCGTGAGCAGCCGTTCGAGCGACGCGACAGGCTCGGCGGCCCTTGCGGTCTGACGGGCGGCGACGTCGATCCGGTGATAATGGGTGGCATGCAGGGTGGCCGCAGTCGGCGACGGCACCCAGGCGGTCGAGGCGCCCGATCGCGGATGCGCATCCTTTTGCGCGAGCATGTCGGCCATCCGGTCTGGGGCCGCCCACATGCCCTTGCCGATCTGCGCGCGGCCCGAAAAACCGCAGGCCAGCCCGACCTGGACGTTGCGATCCTCATAGGCCGCGATCCAGTCGCATTCCTTCATCGCTGCCTTTCGCACCACCGGGCCGCCCAGCATCGCGGTATGGATTTCATCGCCAGTACGGTCGAGAAAGCCCGTATTGATAAAGACGATCCGGTCCTTCACGGCATGGATACAGGCGGCCAGATTGGCCGATGTCCGCCGCTCCTCGTCCATCACACCGATCTTGATGCGATGCCGGGCAAGGCCCAGCATGTCCTCGACCGCGTCGAACAGGCGGTCGGCAAAAGCGGCTTCCTCCGGCCCGTGCATCTTGGGTTTGACGATATAGATCGAGCCTTCCCGCCGTGCCGCGATCAGGCTGGTGACGATCGCGTCGAGAATGCCCTCGGGCGCTTCGCGACCATCCGCCAGCCGGATCGCGGGCGTGGTCATCAGATGGCCGACATTGCGCGCGAACAACAGGCTGCGTCCGGGCAGCGCGAAGGCGGTGCCGTCGGGCGCGCGATATTGGCGGTCGGCCGCGAGTGTTCGCGTGATGGAGCGACCGCCCTTTTCGACCTGTGCCGACAGCGTGCCGTCGATCAGGCCGAGCCAGTTGGCATAGCCAGCGACCTTGTCCTCGGCATCCACGGCCGCGATCGAGTCTTCCAGGTCGCAGATGGTGGTCAGTGCCGACTCCAGCACGATGTCCGCGATCCCGGCCGCGTCGGTGCGACCGATGGGGTGAGCGGGATCGACCACGACCTCGATGTGCAAACCGTGATGACGGAACAGCCAGCCCTTCTCGCTCCGCCCCCGGAACAGCGACGGGTCTTCGAGCCGCTCGACGGCCGTGGCAAGGTCTGGCACGTCGTTCCAGCCACCGGCAATCGGCAGCGCCTCGTCGAGAAATCCCCGCGCCCAACGGATCACCGCCGCCCCGCGCTCCGGGTCATAGCCGGTCGCGTCTGAAACCGGCGCGATGGCATCGGTGCCATAGAGCGCGTCGTACAGGCTGCCCCAGCGGGCATTGGCGGCATTGAGAAGGAAGCGCGCATTGAGCATCGGCACGACCAGCTGCGGCCCGGCGCGCGACGCGACCTCCTCGTCCACATCGTTCGGCGCGATGGTAAAGGGCGCGGGCTCGGGAACCAGATAGCCGATCCCGGTCAGGAAGGCCCGCTGCGCCGCTCCATCGCGTGCGCCGCCTTGTCGATACCAGTGATCGATCTGCACCTGCAGCGCGTCGCGACGGCGCAGCAGGGCGTCGTTCTCGGGGGCAAGGCGGGTGACGATATCGGCCATCCCGGCCCAGAAACGATCCGGATCGACGCCGCTGCCGGGCAGGGCATGGTCCTCCAGGAAACAGACGAGAGCAGGCGCGACGGACAGTCCATGGCGGTCGATCATGCGGCTCTCCTGAAGCATCGAAACTCTCCTATTGCCTTATGACCGGCATGATAGGGCATCGCCATTTACTCCGGTAGTCAGCATAATCGAACAGCTGTCGATCGCTGAAGGAACGAATGGACCCCGATATCGCATTGTTCGTCGACGTCGTTCGCGAGGGCAGCCTGGCGGGTGCGGCGCGTCTGTGGCGCCTGTCGCCTGCCATGGCGTCGAAGCGGATCGCCCGGCTGGAGAGCCGTTTGGGGGTGCGGCTGCTGCACCGTACGACCCGCCGTCTGGCCCCGACCACGGCCGGGGCGGCCTTTCATGCGGAGGTCGCGCCGCTAATTGCCGGGCTTCGCGCGGCCGAGGCTCGGGTGACGCAGCATGGCGGCGACCCCGCCGGTCCGCTTCGCGTGAGTGCGCCGACGTCGTTCGGTCGAATGTGGATCGCGCCATATCTGACTCCGTTCCTCGATCGCTATCCCGCAATACGGCTTCGGCTCGATCTGACCGATACGTTCATCGACATGATCGACGACGGCATCGATCTGGCGATCCGGATCACCGCGACGCCGCCTTCCGGGTTGGCGGCCCACCGACTGGCCGACAACCGGCGGATTCTGTGCGCCAGCCCGGCCTATCTCGCCAGAGCCGGGACGCCCGGAAGCATTGCGGATCTTGCCGACCATGCGTTGCTGGCCGCCCAGGGCCAGTTTCCCTGGCGACTGACGGGCGCGACAGTGAACGGCGAGAGCCGTGTCGAAACTGCGTCCAGTGAAGTGGTTCGCGAACTGGTCCTTGGCGGCGCGGGGATCGCGCTTCGCTCGCTATGGGACGTCGGCGACGCCTTGGAGGATGGACGGCTGAGCCGCGTTCTGCCCGGCCACGAAGGCTCGGCAGCGGTCGGGATCTGGGCGGTCCATGCGGCGGCGGGGGTGCCCATGGCCGTACCCGCATTGCTTGGCCATCTGCGCGAGGTCTGGCGCGATGCGGCATGGATGACATGACGTCCCCGTCATTTTCCCGTGCATCGGCTAAGCGGAGCCTCTAGGCACGGACCAACAGGGTTTAGGGAGATACGGGTCGATGGCAGGTGGTCTGGTCGCATTGCTGGACGACGTCGCGGCGATCGCCAAGCTGGCGGCGGCATCGCTGGACGATGTCGCGGGCGCGTCGGCGCGGGCGGGCGCGAAGGCGGCGGGCGTGGTCATCGACGATACCGCCGTCACCCCGCGCTATGTCGTCGGGCTGGCCCCGCAACGTGAGTTGCCGATCATCGGCAAGATCGCGCTGGGTTCGCTGCGCAACAAGCTGATCTTTCTGCTGCCCGCCGCCTTGCTGCTCAGCGCTTTCGCCCCCTGGGCGATCACCCCGATCCTGATGGCAGGCGGCGCGTTCCTGTGCTTCGAGGCGAGCGAGAAGATTCTCGAAACACTGACCGGCCATCATGCCCAGGCGGAGGACGCCACGCCGGTCGACGCCAGGCAGCTGGAGGAGCGCCAGGTATCCGGCGCGATCCGCACCGACCTGATCCTGTCGGCGGAGATCATGGCGATCGCCCTGTCGGAACTGCCCGACCTGTCGATCGGTACCCAGGCCATCGCCCTGGCGCTCGTCGGCATCGCGATCACCGTGGGCGTGTACGGCGTGGTCGCCGCCATCGTTAAGATGGACGATATCGGCCTGCATCTGGCCCGTCGCGACAATGCGACCGCGCAGTCGGTCGGGCGTGGCCTGGTCAAGGCGATGCCGGTCGTTCTGCGCGTGCTGGCGATCGTCGGCACCGCCGCAATGGTCTGGGTCGGTGGCGGGATCATCGTCCACGGCATGGAGGAATTCGGGCTGACCACCCTGCCCCATCTGATCCACGGCACCGCGCATCATGCGGGCGAGGTGCTGCCCGTCGGCGGTGCGGTGGCCGAGTGGCTGGTCGGCGCAATCGGCTCGGCCATTGTCGGCCTCGCCATCGGCGCAGTCATCGTCGGCGTGCTGCACCTGATCCCCAGCAAGAAGGCGCATTAAGCCCGGTTACGCGGCCCGGACGCCGTCGACCTCCATCACGTCCGGGGTCAGCAGGTGGCCGGTCACGGCCACCGACTTGCCGACATGGTCGACGGGAACGCGCATCAGGCGCAGTTCCAGATGCTTGCCGTCATCACCTTCCAGCACAAAGGCACCGCCTCGCCGGACCAGACGACCGCTCCGGACGAGCGATGGGGTGGTGTCGGCGCTATCGTTCGTCGTCATGGTCATCCAATGCTGACAGGCCTGCACGGGTTCCGGATCAGGCCGCCCGTGCGACCCGGTCCCGTCCGCTGCGCTTTGCTTCGTAGAGCGCAGCGTCGGCGCGACGGATCATCGCCGCCACGTCTTCGCAAGGACGCCACTCCGTCACGCCAGCACTGAACGTGACGGTGATCGCCTGGCTGCCGACCAGGAGCGGGGTGCTGGCGATCTCCCGCCGCAAGCGCTCGACGATGCCCATCGCGCCATCAAGCGTTGCGCCGGGAAAGAGGATCGCGATCTCCTCGCCGCCATAGCGAGCGACGACATCATTCGACTTTACGCCCTTCAGGAGGCGAGCCGCCATCCGCACCAGCACTTCGTCGCCCGCGCCATGGCCATAACCGTCATTGATGCGCTTGAAATGATCGATATCGATCAGCGCGAAGGTCAATCGATGATCCTG
This sequence comes from Sphingomonas sp. Sph1(2015), assembly GCF_001970915.1. Taxonomy (NCBI): domain Bacteria; kingdom Pseudomonadati; phylum Pseudomonadota; class Alphaproteobacteria; order Sphingomonadales; family Sphingomonadaceae; genus Sphingomonas; species Sphingomonas sp. Sph1(2015). The sequence goes on along the minus strand of NZ_MQUI01000009.1, from coordinate 11,655 downwards.
TGCAATCGCCTGGTCGCGTGCATCCTGCAGCGCGGCCATCAGGGTCCGTCGATTGGCCAGTCCTGTCAGCGGATCGGTGCTGGCCAGGCGGTCGAGCTGTTCATTGGCGGTACGCAGCGCGCTCGTCCGCTCCTCGACCATGGCCTCCAGCATTCGCGCACGGCGGCGGACGACCGCGGTGACGAGCCAGAAGGTCGCCCCCAGAAGCAATGCGAACAGCATGGCCAGCCCGATCCGTCCGAACCAGCTTTCATACCATTGCGGATCGACAGTGATCTCGACGCGACGCTCGACGATCCGTGCGCCCAAGCCCGGGACATAGGCCCGAAGTTCCAGGCTATAGGTGCCGGCCGGAAGGTTCGTATAGGTCGCGCTGGCAGGCGTGCCCGCAGGCACCATCATCCACGTCTCGTCGAACCCATCCAACCGATAACTGTAGCGGATCGTCTCGGGCGCATCGTAATCGGCCAGCGCAAAGCCGATCCGCAGGGTCCGCCCGTCCTTGCCCCAGCGCAGCGTCAACGCCTTGACGGCCGAGTCCACGGCCAGCGCATGGCCGTCGATATCCGCCGAACTGACGATCAACGGCCCCGGACGGGCATGGCTCAGCCGCCCCAGCAGGATATCGGGTTGCAAGACGATCAGCCCGTCGGGAGCACCGAACAGCAGCGACCCGTCCGCCATGCGCGCCGCCGCCCGTTGGTTGAACGCCGTGGCGCTCAATCCATCGCGCTGGCTCATGACCCGCACATTGCGGCTCGCCGGATCGATGACCGAGATACCCCCGGCACTCGCGACCCAGGGACGTTGCCGGGCGTCGAGGACAAGGGACGCGACATTGTCCCCTGCCAGCCCCTGCGCTTCCCCAATCGCACGGAAACGCCAGCCACCTGCCGCCGCCTGGCCAAGGGCTACGCCGCCATAGGTTCCCACCCATATCTCGCGCCCGGCCGGAATGATCGAACCGGCATAGTCCTGCGGCAAGCTGCCCGGCCCGGGCGACCGGCTGGAAAAATTGGTGAACTTGCCCCTTGGCAGATCGAGATGACCGATACCGCCGGGAGTGGCCACCAGTACGCTGCCGTCAGGCCGTGTGACGATATTGATGACTTCGTTGTTGGGCAGGCTGTGCGGGTCGGCGGCATCATGTTCGAACACCCGAACCTGTCCGTCGCTGCGCCGTCGAACGAACAGGCCCTTGTAGGTGCCGATCAACAGGACATCGGGCGTCTCGGCCAGCGAGATGACCGGAAGGTCGCCGAGCCCGTTCACGGTCAATGCATGCTGGGACAGGCTGCGCGGATCGATCGCGACGACCCCGCGCGCGCCGACCAGGATAGTGCCGTCCGACGACTCCAGCAGCGCCTTGATATCCTGCCCGCCATGCTCACCGTTCAGGGTCAGCCGACGAACCCGCCCCGCCTTTCGGTCGAGCGCGTCCACGGTCCCGTTGCTCAAACCCAGCCAGACCTGATCATGCCGGTCGACCATGATCCCACGAACATTGTCGTCCGACAGCGACATGCGCGGATCAGGCATCGCCGATCCGATACGCAACGTTCCACCGCCCAGCCCCTGCGTCCGCGCCGCGCCCATTTCCGTCGCGGCCCAGACGCCCCCCGCCCCGTCCAGCGCCAGCGCGCGCACCGTATCACCCGGCAGGGACATCGGGTTTGCGCCCAGATGCCGGATCGCCGTCACCGAAAAGTGATTGCTGGGATCGATCAGCGCGATCCCCATGCCATCGGTGCCAACCCACAGTCGCCCCCGTTCGTCTTCGGCGATCGCCCTGATCGTCCGGTGCCCGATCAGGGGGGCGGAACCGCGCAAAGCAGGGATTTGTGAAAAACGTGGCGTAACGCCCCGATCATGCGACAGGTAGACGCCGTCCGAACCTGTCCCGACCCATAGCCGCCCGTGCCGATCGCGCAGGATCGACCAGATGTCACGGCTGTCCGCGGCATCCACAAGCGATGTCGCCTGGAACCGCCCGGCCCCGGCAGGTCGCACCCACAGTCCGCCCTCGCACCCCGCCCAAAGCGTGCCATCCGCATCGCGATACACCGCGAACGCGCCCTCTCGCCGGCCGTCGGGCGACCGAATCGCCAAGCCTGCCATGGCATCGAGTTGATCCGCCTTGGCGATAAAGTGATGAACGCCCCCGTCCGACGCGATATAGGCCCCGCCCGATCCATCCGGGGTAAAGCCGAAAATGCGGCTGCCGGTCGGTCCATTCCGGGCCTTCAGCCGGATAAATCGATCGCTTGCCGGTTCGTAACGCGCCAGGCCTCCGACATTGGTGCCGATCAACAGCCCGCCATCGGGCAGCGCCAAAAGCGAGCGGACATAATTATCCGGCAGCGAAAAGGGATCGCTCGACAAGGCCTTGAAGCTACGGACACGCTGCCCGTCATAGCGGATCAAACCGCCACGCGTGCCGATCCACATGGTCCCGTCGCTGGCGCGCACGACTGCCGTCGCGGTGATGTGCGGCAGGCGCACCGCATCGCCAAGCCGCGTGAAGCTGGCCCATTGCCATGCTGCCCACGGATCGCTGCGTGCCTCTCCCCGGACCATGGCGGGCAGACACAGGAGCAATAAAAGGGCAGCGGCACCGAAGGATCGGAAACGCATCAAATCATCATCCCGCGCCCCTTCTAAGAATGGTTCCATAAAAGGATATTAATTTCGATCAATGGATCCATCCCCTTCCAGCCGCCCTCGGGGCCTGGCCTATCGACGTAGCTCCTATGCGGCTTTCAAGCCCGTAGCGCGCGGCTGCGAGGATCCTTCCGGGCTTTTGTGCGTCGGCCTGTGCGGCGTTTCTGGAATCCCGGAACTCTGCGACGTTGATGCAGGCGTCCGATTGCCTGGAGCGTCGGGCAGTCTTTCGGGACCTCAATCCAACGCTGGGACCGCAGACCGCCAACACCCTGGCCAATGGTCTGATACCGACCCCGAGCTTCCCGCTGCGATTCAGCCTCTCGGCGGCTCACTACGAAATCGACCATATCAACAAGATCGACACGACCGGCTATGATTTCCAGGCGCATTAAGACCTGCCGGCAGGCAGCGGCACCTTTACGGGCGCGGAAGGCCTGTTCCAGCTCTCGCTGAACTGGCGCTATATCTCGGCCACCGAGAGCGGCACGCTGCGCACCCAGGCCCAGAAGACGTTCGCACGCATCCCCAATTACAGCTATTTCGACCTGGCGGCGAACGTGAACATCGCCAAGCGGATGACGCTGGGTGTGACGATCAACAACCTGCTGGACAAGGACCCGCCGATCATCCCGGCGCGGGGCGGTGCCCTGACCTATTCGATCAACGGCTGGCAGAATTCGCCGGTCAATTTCTACGACATCTACGGTCGTTACATCCAGTTTTCGGTCACGACGAACTTCTGATCCGAGACGCGATGCAATGCCTGTCCCCGCCAGCCACGCTGGCGGGGATTTTTTATGGGATCGCGGCCAGCGCGCTGGCGCTTGGGCAATGGTCCGGAACCCTGCCTGGCCCCGGCCGATAGACAAGCCGCACACGGCTCGGCCCAGTGGGGCTACAGGCCGCAAGATGATAGTCGCGCGCCAGCACCTCGTGCAGCACGGCCCGCGTCGCGCGGTTGCCGAAGGCGAAGCGGGGATAATCGTCTACGATCGCGCCGGGCCGCGTCGCCAGGATACGGCGGATCTCGGCGACCGGGTCAACGCCGATCGCGGCGCGGCTGGCCTCGTCCTGCGTGTTCAGATGGCCGGGGAACACCCATTTCGAGGGCAGGCAGCTATGCGTCAGCATGTAGAGCGCCGGATAGCCGTCATAGACATAGAGGCATCCGCGCGCCGGGGTGGCGGCCTGGGCGACCGCGTTCGCTTCGGTCGCGCCGCCCTTGGTCCGCTCGCTCAAGGCCAGCACGATCTGCCCCGACGCGAAGATCGCGAGGACGAACGCCGCCGTCCCACCGCGCCGCCAGCGGGCCAGCGCGGGCGCGGCGACCAGTACGGCGGGTAAGATAATGGGCAGCGCATAATGCGGGCTGCCGAAGCGACCATAGAGCAGCACCGCCGCGCTCGCGACCGCCAGCCAGAGGAGCAGGAAATGAAACCCCTCGCGCTGCTCTGCCGGGACATGCCGCCACGGCCGCCCGAAGCCGATCACCAGCAATAGCGGCGACAAGATGCCAAGACACGTCACCAGCCCTTCCAACTCGTCGGCCAGTGGCCGCGCCGCCTGTCCACCGACCGACAGGAAATTGGCGAAAAGCCAGGCTTGCCCCTGCCCCGCTGCGGCATAAACACCAAACGCCATCAGGGTCGGCAGCAAGGCCAGCGAAACCCAGACCAGCGCCAGACCCACCAGCCGCACCGGCGCCACCCGCGCGCGCCAGCCCTGCCACAACAGGATGCAGCCAAAGACGACACCCTCGGGCAGCACCGAATATTTGATCTGGAGTGCGACGCCGACCGACGCCATCGCCGCCACGCCGCACGGTAACAGCCGCCCCTGCCGCTCGACCACGCGCATAACTGCGCTCGCGGCGATCAGCATCAGCGCGTTGTAGAAGACGGGCGACTGTCCCCCTTCTCCCTCCATCAGGTCCAGCCAGAGGATATAGAGGATCGCCGCCGCGACCGCAGCGCCCGGCCCCGTGAACCGGCGCGCCACCCGCTGGATGCCGAAGGCAGTGGCGATGACGAAGCCGGTCGCGACCAGCTTATAGGCGAGGAACCCGGCCCCTCCAAACAGGCCGCCCAGCCACCGCGCCCCCGCATATAGCAGGAACAGCCCGATCGGCTTGCGGTCGAAGATATCGATATAGGGCCAAGCCCCGTGGAGCATGCGCTCGCCGACCAGCAGATAGAATTGCTCGTCGAAGCCGATGACCGGATTTCCAAAGGTTCGCGCCCGTACCACCAGCGCGACCAGCGTCAGCACCAGCAGGACGCCGCCCTGCCGCCGCGCCTGTCCCCATTGTTGTCCCGTGCTCATACCACGCGCGGGTGGGTCGCTTTACGGGCAAAGGCAAGGGGAAATGGCGCGGGCGGTTGCGCGTCGCCTGTTCCCCGTCAGGCCCAAAGGCATGGTCGAAATCGGATAGAGGCGCGGCCCCGCCCCGGTCGGCTCGGGATGTTCCCGCGAGCGCCGGACCCATCCGGCGTTAGGCAAAGATGAACTCATGCCGCCCATAAGGTCAGGGCGGAGCAAAGCCCCACCCTGACCCGATAGCCTTGCGGCGATCAGTTGGTCTTCAGCTCGACCGTATAGGAGAATTTGTCACCCGTTTCCTTGATCGTGAACTCATAGCGCAGGTTGACGCTCTGCCCCCCTGTGAAATCGGACTCGAGGCTGAAATTGACCGTCTGTCCGTTCGCTATCACCGTGCCGTTTTGCAGGCCTGCAAAGGAGGCCGCCACCCTCGAACCCGTGGTCAGGTTGACCGCCGTCAGATTCTGGATGGTGAAGTTGCCGCCATTGGCAACGAACCGGAACTTGTCGACGGTGACGGTGGTCGCGCAGCCCGACCCCGTGCAGGTCTGCGACTTCTGCATCGATGCGGAGCTGGTATAAGGCAGCTTCAGCAGCTCATTGGAGAAGATGTCGACGCGGTACAGCGACAGGGTCGGCGCCACCGCGGTGATCGCCACCGTGACGGGAGTACTGTCGACAATGCCGTCATTGACGACCAGCGTGGCGACATAGGTCCCCGCCTTGTCGGCGACGAAGTTGGTGACCGCCTGCGCGTTCGTCGACAGGGCCGCGCTGCTTCCGGCAGGCTTCGACGTCAGGTTCCAGTCATATTTCAGCGTGTCGCCATTGGCGTCGCTGCTGCCGCGTCCGTCCAGCGTGACCGTCGCCCCGGTCAGGACATTCTGGTCCTTTCCTGCATTGGCAACCGGCGCGGCGTTCGCCCGGCTCGACGTGATCGTCACGCTGTCGGCCACGCTTTTCGACGCGCCGTCGCTGACGATCAGCGACAGGACATAATTGCCCGCGACATCGGCCGTGAAGGTCGGTTTTGCGGCCGTGGCGGACGACAGGACCGCGGCGCTGCCCGACGGACGGGCATCCATGGTCCACTGATAAGTGAGGGCATCGCCATTGGCATCGCTGCTGGCGCTGCCGTCCAGCGTGACCAGCGTGCCGTTTTTGACGTTCTGATCCGGTCCCGCATTGGCCACGGGTGCCGCATTGGCAACGGTTGCGGTGATCGTGACATCGACAGGCGCGCTATCGACCTTGCCGTCGTTCACGATCAAGGTCGCGATATAGATGCCTGCGACATCGGCCATGAAGGTCGGCTTTGCGTCCGTCGCGGACGACAGGACCGCGGCGCTGCCCGACGGGCGCGACTTGAGTGCCCATTTATACGTCAAGGCGTCGCCATTGGCATCGACGCTGCCGCTGGCATCGAGTGTGACGGACGTTTTGGTCAGAACATTCTGATTGGCGCCGGGATTGGCGACCGGAACCGTGTTGGTCGGGGCCGGTGTCGATGTGGCGCTTGGCGTCGGAGTGGGTGTAGGCACGGTTATTACGGGTATGTTTCCGTTGTTCGAACCCCCTTCACCCCCGCATCCTGCGAGCATCGCAGTTAATGTTATACTCCCGGCCAAGAAAAACGTTTTCCATTTCGGCATATATATTATTCCCCCTGTAAAGGCTGTCCCTCATCTGCCCCATAGGAGACGTCGCATCATACGTATAGTCTGGATGCTGACGATCTGAACAATGTCCATATCAGAGGAAATTCAGAGCCATAACAATATAGCTTCTTACCATAATGGATGCCGGTGGGACTGCATGACAGGGCATTTGTCGCTTGACGATATTTGTACCTTTTCAAGGCGCTCATCGCAAAAATCATTGCGGATAGGGTATCGAGCGCTGAGCTATGCTTGTGCGGCGCTTGGCAGGCTGATTTTCCCGCCGCCTGCCGGATGCAAGGCGAGCGGTATCTGGCGCCCCCGACCATGTCGAATACGTCACGATAGGGTATCGTTTTTACCGACGGTTATGCTATCGGGGGCGAATTATGGGCGGGAATTCCGGGCGATATCGGTTTTGTACAGGGCGTGAGGCGCTTTGCGCGTCCTGACCTTCCTGCATAGTTTCGAGCCTGGCGGGGTCGAGCGGATCGCGTTGCGCCTGGTGCGGCGCTGGCGGGAGAGTGGTGTCGATGCGCCGCTGTTCCTGGGGCGGGCCGACGGCGCGATGGCCCGTGATGTCGGTGCCGATCTGGACTTCGTCAGCCCCCGCCGGCGCTGGCCGGGGATCGCGCATTGGGAGACGATCTGGATGATCGCCACTCTGCCGCGCGTCGTGCGCGCACTGCGCCCCGACATCCTGTTCTGTGCGGGTAATACCTATGCCGTCGTCGCGGTCATGCTGAAGCTGATACTGGGGCGCGATTGTCCGCCGATCATCGCCAAGATCAGCAACAATCTCGACCGTGCCGATGCGTCCTGGCTTTACCGGGTCTTCTACCGGATATGGCTACGCATCCAGGGGCTGGCGATCGACCATTTCGTTGGCATGGAAAAGCCGATGCGCGCGGAGATCGTGCAATGCGTCGGCGTGTCGCCCGCGCGCGTCGCGATCATCCCCGACCCGGCCCTGTCCGAGGCGCATATCCTTTCCTTGCGCGAACCGGCGAGTGATCGACCAGGTGGCCCAGGCCGCCGCTTCGTCACCATAGCGCGGCTGGCGGCGCAGAAGAACCTGGCGCTGATGCTGCGCGGTTTTGCCCGTGGCAGCGCGCCCGACGACACGCTGACCCTGTTCGGTGACGGCCCGGAGCGTGCGGCACTGGAGGGGCTGGCTGCCTTGCTGGGAATCGGCGACCGGGTCGATTTCCGGGGCTATGTCACCAATCCGGCGGGACTTCTGTCAGGATACGACACGCTGCTGCTGTCCTCGCATTATGAGGGGGTGCCCGCGGTCATTCTGGAGGGGCTGGCCGCCAATATCGGCATCGTCGCCACCGATTGCAGCCGCTCGATGGGCGCGCTGTTGCAGCACGGCGCGCTGGGCACTTTGGTCCCGGTCGGCGACGAGGCAGGCTTTGCCGCCGCGATCGCAGCCGCCCAGCCCCGGACCCAGGATGCCCGCCGCACGCTGCATCAGGCGCGGCGCTTCACCATCGAGTACGGCGCGGACCATTATATCCGGGTGATGCACAGCCTCCTGCGCCGTCGCGCGGCCATGATTTCCGGCCCCGCCCCGCTCGTCGCCGAGCCGGTTGCCCCACAGCTTTGACCGACACGGGGGCGGCTCTCGCCTTTCCTCACGTCGGCCGCAGCGTCTCCAGCATGGCGTGGAACCGGGGTTCGAGCGCAGCCATGTCGAAAGGCAATATCGGGGGGCCTTGTCCCTCACCGGGCAGCGCTCCACGAGTCACCACATGATTGGGAGCGATCCCCGATACATTGGGGGGCACCGTCAGCACCAGCATTGACCGGTCCGACCTTCCCTCGGGCAAAGGATATCCACGCCCTGCATTCTGCTCACGACCACGTTCCCGCCGGTGGCCAGCGGCCTTTCCTGACGAGTTCCAGCACCTCGTCGCTCTTGGGCGGCGGAAAGGGATAGCCACGGGCCTTCAGCTTGGCGATCACGCGCAGCCGGGCCTGGTCCTCGTTCGAACCGGGGACGACCCGGCTGGTTTCGGTCTGCTGGGCGGCGGTGATGCCGAATTGATCATATGCCCAGATATCGGCGCCATGATCGATCAGCACCTCGACCATGCCCCATTGCATCGTCTCGGCCGCCGCGATCATCGGCGTGCTTTGATTAGCCGGGTCGCGCTCGTTCAGGCCAATGCCTTGTTCCGCCAACCGCCGGACCTCGTCCGGTTTGGAGTGCATCACAGCCCCCAGCATGGGCTGGACCCCGGCCTTATTGCTCGCCATATCCTCTCCCGAACACCCCGTCGTCAGTATGATCGAGATCATCACCGCATGATGCCGCATCACTCCCTATCCGAATCCGTTCGTGACAAGATCCAACGCGACACCACCCTGTCCAAGCGGAAGCGCAAGGATCACCTCGTATATAAGGTGAAGATCGATCGCGCGTATGGCGGCATATTTGCCCGCCCCCTGATAGAAGTTCCGCATCCAGTCGGCGCCGCTCGTCGTGCCTTTGAAAGCGACCATGGGTACGCCCGTGGCAGGATCGATGGATGTTCCAGCATGGCCTCCGTCAGACACAGCCGTTGCAAATCTTCGGGCGTAGCGTTGCGATAGCCGGGCGGCGGGGTGCATTCGCCGGAGGTATCATAGACCGCCTTCGCGGCCTGTGCCTCGCCGAACAGGCTCTGGCTGACACTGTGGCCGACCGGATCGCCCACTCTGACGGCGGCATTCATGCTCATCGCAGGCGTTTCTTCCTATCGGCCATTTTAGGGGCGTGATCCTTCCATGCAATCAATATGCGGAGGAAAATCTCTATTTCGTCGTCAGTTATGGCGTCACGATTGAGGGTCATTGTTCTTACGGAATTCAGTCCTGCCGAAACACGGCACTCGGCGCGTTTTCAGCCTTAATTGTGACATGATCGCCACAGTATAAAAAAACTTCACGTCGGCGATGGGAGTGGCTTGACGATGCGTTTCAAGGGGAGGGCGCGCCTGCATACGAGTGCGGCGTGGACGGCGATCGTCCTGGGTCTGGCGATGCCGGTTGGCGTTTGCGCGCAGGAGGCCCCGCCCTCCGAACCGCCCTCCCCCGAAGTCACCGTCACCGGCAAGCGCATCCCCGGCTCGGTCGTCGGCGCGGTCGAGCCGGTTGCGGTGCTCGACGCCCAAGCGCTGGAGGCACTGGGCGCGACGAACCTGGCCGATCTGCTGAAGAAGGTGAAGGCACTAACCAGTTCGTCGGGCGGGGGCGAGCCGGTGATGCTGCTTAACGGGCGGCGCGTCTCGGGTTTCGCCGAGTTCCAGTCGCTGCCCTATGAGGCGATGGAGCGGATCGAGGTCCTGCCCGAACAGGAGGCGGCACGCTTCGGCTATCCGCCCAATGTCCGGGTGATGAACTTCATCACCAAGAAGACATTCCGCGCGGTCACGGTCCATCTCCTGCCCGGCGTCACGACCGAGGGCGGGGGCGGCACCCGATATAGCGAAGTCACCTCGGCGCGGATCGACGGGCCGCGCCGCCTGACCTTCAACGTCTCGCATCTACGGCAAAATCCGGTGTTGCAGAGCCAGCGCGCCATCGTGCCCGATCCCGACACGCTGCTCGCGACCACCGGCAATGTGACGGGGGCGAACGGCGCCAGTCTGGACCCGCGGCTCGACGCACTGGCGGGGCGGAGCGTCACGCTGGCGGGCGTGCCGGTCGACCCGGCCGCACGGGGGACGCTCGTGGCTTATGCGAACAGCCCGTCCGGGGTCACCGATCTCGGCCCCTACCGCACGCTCCAGCCGCTCACCGACACGATCCATAGCGAAGCGAGCATCGCCTCGCCGCTGACCAAGACGGTGTCGGGGTCGCTGATGGTCTCGATGGAGGCGATCCAGACCAGGGGGCTGAACGGTCTGGCTCCCGCGCTGCTGCGCGTACCCGGTGGGCTGGGGAATTTCCCCTTCGCCAACGACACGCTGCTCTATCGCTATCTGCCCGACAGCGTGTTGCGCCAGCGGACGACCAGCATGGCGCTGCACGCGGGCGGCACGCTGACCGGCGATGTCCGGCGCTGGAGCTGGGCGATCACCGGCAATTACGACCGGATGGTGTCGCGCAGCACGTCCGAGATCGGGGTTCCGCTGGAGGCGCTTCAAGCGTCGATCGCGGCGGGCGGCGACCCTATGGCAGCAATCGATCCCGTCATCGCCGCGCGGCGCGACCGGAACCGCAGCCGGGTGGTGTCCGACACGATCGGGGTCAAGGCGACCGCCAACGGCCCCCTCGTCCGCCTGCCCGCGGGTGAAGCGATGCTGACCGTCACCACCGATTATTCGCGGATCGACAGCGACGCGCGCTCCAACCTGTCCCTGCCCACCGATGGGATCGGGCGGACGATGCGCGGGGCCAGCGTCAACGCCAATGTGCCGATCGCCTCGGCGCGCGAGGGCTCGCTGGGTTTTCTGGGGGAGATGCAGCTGAACGCCATGGCGGGCGTGTCGCAGGTGTCGGACTTCGGACGGCTGAACACCTCCAATCTCGGCCTGAACTGGACCCCGTTCCGCCCGGTCCAGCTCAACGCCTCGATCAATGTCGCGCAGGCCGCGCCCGCCGTCACCCAGTTGGTCGCGCCGGTCCTGGCGACGCCCAACACGCCCTTTTTCGACTATGTCACCGGGCGCAGCACGCTCGTCACCGCCATCTTCGGGGGCAATCCCGACCTGGCGCCGGAAAAGCGGCGGGTCACGACGCTGGGCATCGCGGTGCAGCCGATCAAGGACAAGGAGATCCGGCTCAGCACCGATTATGTCGACACGCGGATCGACAACCAGGCAGCCTCACTGGGCGGTGCGACCCCGGCGTTCCAGCGGGTCTTTCCCGACCTGTTCGTGCGCGATGCGCTCGGCCAGTTGGTCAGCGTCGACCTGCGCCCGGTCAACCTGGCGTTCGAGCGCGAGCGCAAGCTGCGCCTGACCATCAACGCGCAACTGACATTGGGCAAGACACCGCCGCCCCCTCCCCCGCCGGCACCCGG
>NZ_MQUI01000099.1:0-1903 GCF_001970915.1 Sphingomonas sp. Sph1(2015) | reverse complement strand
CTCTATTGCCTGGTGGCCATAGCGTCGGTGTCCCACCCGATCCCATCCCGAACTCGGCCGTGAAACCCGACTGCGCCAATGGTACTACTGCTCAAGCAGTGGAAGAGTAGGGCGTCGCCAGGCATTATAGTCCGCGAACACACAAAAAACCCATTCACAACCTCACACCCCCGCGGGGTGGAGCAGCCCGGTAGCTCGTCAGGCTCATAACCTGAAGGCCGCAGGTTCAAATCCTGCCCCCGCAACCATATTCACACATAACCTTGCGGGCCGCGTCGCGCTCGCCTCATGCCGCCCCCGGGCGGCTTTTTGCGTTTCTGCGCCGGGCAGGCGGGACGGGTGTAAGCGCGGTCTGAAGGCCGCCTTGATGTAGAGCGGGCAGCCGGGATGCTTGTCGCCTTTGACGAGGGCGCGGGCAGTGAGGGAAGTTATCGGTTCTACGACTGGTCATACGAGCACTCGTATGACTGGTCAGGTGGAGGTGGTCGGCCGGGTGTCTGGCCGGCGCCGATGGTCGGACGCGGAGAAGCTGGAAATCCTGGCCGAGGCATTCCGGCCGGGAGTACGGGTCTGCGATGTCATCGCCCGGCGCGATGTGTCGAGCAGCCTGATCTACACGTGGCGCAAGCAGTTGCGCGAAGGCAAGCTGGCGGGCGTGGTGCCTTCGTTGCCCGTGTTCGCCGAGGTTCGGGTCACCGAACCGGCTCTACCCGCACCATGTCTATCGGGACTCATCTGGATCGACTTGCCTGACGGTGTGCGGGTGAGCGTCGATGCGGATGTGGATGCGAGTGCGCTGACACGGGTGTTGTCGGTGCTGCGGTGAGCCCGGTGCCTCTGCCGACGCGGGTGTTCCTGGCGTGCGGCGTGACGGACATGCGTAAGGGGTTTGACGGCTTGGCGGTACTGGTACAGCAGGCATTGGCGCAGAACCCGTATTCCGGCGCGCTGTTCGCGTTTCGTGGCAAGCGGGGCCATCTGGTCAAGCTGCTGTGGTTCGACGGGCAAGGCCTGCGCTTGTTTTCCAAGCGGCTCGACCGGGGTCGCTTCGTCTGACCGGTGACGGCGACCGGCACGGTGGTGCTGACGCCGGCGCAGTTGTCGATGCTGCTGGAGGGCATCGACTGGCGCCGACCGGAACGGACGTCTGTGCCGACGCTGGCGGGATGAAACGGCGGTTTTGCGTCGCTTTTGCTCGCCCGCTGCCATGCAATCTGCTATGGAAACCGGGTGTCGGAAGCGCTCGCTTCGGAAGTGTCAGGAATTTCGTGTGTGGGCGGGCGGCTGAACATTACGCCGCCATGGCTCGGATAAAGCGTTCGCCGAAGATGACGGCGAACTGGGCCTTTGCCATGGTCCACTCACGGGGCGGCATCTTCCACTCTTTCTCTGAGCGGTTCAAGATGAGGTAGAGCAGCTTGGTGGCGGCCTCGTCGCTGGGGAAATGCCCGCGGGCGCGCACGGCCCGGCGCAGCTTCGAGTTCAGGGCCTCGATGGAATTCGTGGTGTAGATGATCCGCCGGACCTCGTCAGGAAAGGCGAAGAACGGGATGACCTCGGCCCAGGCGCGCCGCCAGCTCTGGCCGATGGCCGGGTAGCGGGTGCCCCAGGGGCCGGCCTCGAACGCCGAGAGCGCCTGCTCGGCCGCCTCGGCGCTGGGCGCGCGGTAGACCTCCTTCAGCGCGGTCGCCAGCCCCTTGCGGTCCTTCCAGGAGACGAAATCCATCGAGTTTCGCAGCAGATGGACGATGCAGAGCCTGCCCCGGCGCAGGCCGGGGTCTGAACCACGGCGTCGGGGAGCGAGCCGTTTGATGATCGATCCGGGGGATCGATCATAGGCGAGCGCCGTGATCGCTTCCGGGAACCCCTTCAAGCCATCGACGACGGCAAGCAGGATGTCTTC
>NZ_MQUI01000098.1:0-2147 GCF_001970915.1 Sphingomonas sp. Sph1(2015) | reverse complement strand
GTCGAAACTGTCCAGCGCCTCGGCCGGGATCGGCAGGGTCGGGGCAAAGCCCAGCCCGACGACCAGTGCATAGCCCATGCCCCCCACGATCAGCGCCGTGGGAATGGCTGCGCGCAGACGGTCGCGCCAATCGGGCCGGGCCAGCGTCATGGATAAAAGGTGGGAAGGCCCTCCGCTGCCCGCAAGCCGCTTATCCTCTGTCCCCCGCCCGCCGTCCGTGCCACAGGACCGTCATGCAACCCCGATCCGCGCCAGAAGGAGCCCGCGCATGACCGAATCCGATATCCTGATCGTCGGATCGGGCGCGGCCGGGCTGACCGCCGCGCTGAACCTGGCCGACCGTTTCAAGGTCACGGTGCTGGCCAAGGGCAAGCTGAACGAAGGCTCGACCGCCTGGGCGCAGGGGGGCATCGCCGCCGTGCTGGAACCCGGCGACACGTTCGACAGCCATATCGAGGATACGATGGTCGCGGGCGCAGGGCTGAACGACCGCGCCACCGTCGAGTTCGTCGTCGAGAACGCCCCCGCCGCGATCGAGCGGTTGCAGAAGCTGGGCGTCCCCTTCGCGACCGAGGGCAATATGCTGCACCTGACGCGCGAGGGCGGGCATTCGCATCGCCGCATCGTGCATGTGGCGGACGCCACCGGCTGGGCGGTGCTCGATGCGTTGCTGAAGGCGGCGGACGCGCATCCCAACATCACCATGGTCCCCGATCAGGTTGCGATCGACCTGGCGACCAGCCGCCACGAGATGCGCTATTCGGGGGCGGGCCATGTCTGGGGCATCTATGCCGTCGACCGGCGGACGGGCCGCGTAGTGCTGCACCGCGCGCGCGCGACGATCCTGGCGACGGGCGGGGCGGGCCGCACCTATCAATTCTCGACCGCGCCCAAGGGGGCGACCGGCGACGGCATCGCCATGGCGTGGCGCGCGGGCGCGCGTGTCTCCAACATGGAGTTCATGCAGTTCCACCCGACCTGCCTCTACAACACCCAGGTCAAGAATTTCCTGATCACCGAGGCGGTTCGCGGCGAAGGCGGGCATTTGAAGATCCCCGAGACCGGCCACCGCTTCATGCCCGATCTGGATCCCCGCGCCGAACTCGCCCCGCGCGACATCGTGGCGCGCGCGATCGACCATGAGATCAAGCGGCTGGGCCTGGATTACGTCCATCTCGACATCAGCCACCAGCCGCCCGCCTTTGTCCGCGAGCATTTCCCCAATATCCACGAAAAGCTGCTGTCCTTAGGCATCGACATGACGGTGCAGCCGATTCCGGTCGTCCCCGCCCAGCATTATACCTGCGGCGGCGTGATCGTGGACCGCGACGGCCGCACCGACCTGCCCGGCCTGTACGCAGCGGGCGAAGTCACCCAGTCGGGCCTGCACGGCGCGAACCGGCTGGCGTCCAACTCGCTGCTCGAATGTTTCGTCTATGGCGAGGCGTGCGCGAACCATATCGCGGCGCACTGGGACGACCTCCCCCCGCCGCCCGCCATCCGCCCCTGGGACGAAAGCCGCGTCACCGATTCGGACGAAGAGGTGGTCATCAAGCAGAACTGGACCGAAATCCGCCGCTTCATGTGGAATTATGTCGGCATCGTGCGCACCACCAAGCGGCTGGAACGCGCGCAGCACCGCATCCGTATGCTGACCGACGAGGTGAACGACTATTACGGCCATTTCCGCGTCACGCCCGACCTGATCGAGCTGCGCAACCTGCTCCAGACCGCCGAGCTGATCGTCCGCTGCGCGCTCCACCGCAAGGAAAGCCGGGGGCTGCACTACACGCTCGATTATCCCGAGACGCTGGATGATGCGGTCGACACGATCCTGATTCCCTGACCTTCTCTAGTTCCTCCCCTGCAAGGGGAGGAACTAAAGGTTTCGCATCTTGTCGCGCGCTTGCCGCCTTTCGTCGCAAGCCCCGTGCGCGGGGATTTCCCCCAACGGGTCAACCCGTAAGGATACCCATGTGTAGCGGGGTACAGCGGTGACGAAGCGAGTATCGAACGGCGGGCTGCGTTTATGGCCTGCCGGGTTTCTCCTCCTGGGGTTGGCAGGCTGTGGAGCCGATTCACGCCCCGGTGCGACCGCCCATGCGCCCAGTTCACCCGATCCCCAGGTGTCGGTTTCGATGCCGCTC
>NZ_MQUI01000097.1:0-2483 GCF_001970915.1 Sphingomonas sp. Sph1(2015) | reverse complement strand
GTAAGCGCGGCGTGGAGGCCGCAGATTACGCAGCTTGTGCGGTCGGCTGATCTGCCGGGGGCATCCAGTTCCAGGGCATGAGTTCGTCCCACCGACTGGCAGGCCAGTCGCCCGCGACCCTGGCAATGACGTCGGCGATATAGGCCTGCGGGTCGACGCCATTGGCCTTGCAGGTCTGGATGACGGTGTAGATGGCCGCGGCCCGCTCGCCGCCTGCGCGCGAACCGGCGAACAGCCAGTTGCGGCGTCCGACCGCGACACCGCGCAGCGCACGCTCCGCGATATTGTTGTCGATCTCCAGGCGGCCATCGTCGAGGAAGCGCGACAGCGCTGGCCAGCGCTTCGTGCCATAGGCGATGGCCCTTGCCATGTCGGACTTCGGTGACAGGCGGCGCAAGCTGGCGTCGAGCAACTCGCGCAAGGCGTCGACCAGGGGCCGACTTTTCTCCTGTCGGGCTCGACATCGC
This sequence comes from Sphingomonas sp. Sph1(2015), assembly GCF_001970915.1. Classification (NCBI taxonomy): domain Bacteria; kingdom Pseudomonadati; phylum Pseudomonadota; class Alphaproteobacteria; order Sphingomonadales; family Sphingomonadaceae; genus Sphingomonas; species Sphingomonas sp. Sph1(2015). Next base: position 2,016 of record NZ_MQUI01000097.1, on the reverse strand, counting down.
ACGTCGGGTGGTTGGCCGCGGACCTCGGCCTCGACGGCATAGAGCGCGCCGATCCGCTCGAGGATGTCGGTGGTCAGCGGCGTGGGCGACCGCTCGTGGAGGTCGAAGACCTTGCGTCGGAAATGCGCCCAGCACGCGACCTCGGTGACGCCGCTGCGATAGAGTCCGTCATAGCCGGCATAGGCATCGGCCTGGAGGAAGCCACGAAACCCGGCGAGATGGGCCAGCGGGTGCGCGGCGGTGCGGTCTGGCGTGAAGCGATACCAGGTCGCACGCGGCGCCGTGCTGCCGGACGCCTGGTCGTCGGCCGCATACACCCACAACCGCCCGGTCGCGGTCTTGCCCCGGCCGGGGTCGAGCACCGGCACGGGCGTGTCGTCGGCGTGGATCTTGTCGGCCTTGAGGACTTCGTCGCGCATGCGGCTGACGATGGGGTCGAGGAGCGCGGCGGCCTGTCCGGTCCAGCCCGCCAATGTCGAGCGGTCGATGTCGAGCCCTTGCGCCGCCATCATCTCGGCCTGGCGGTAGAGCGGCAGATGGTGGTCGAACTTCGAGACGACGATGTGCGCCAGCGTCGCGAAGGTCGCCTTGCCCTTGGCTATCGCGCTGACCGGTGCGGGAGCCTGGACGATCTTCTCGCACACCCGGCAGCTGTATTTGGAGCGGACGTTGCGCACGACCCGCCAGCGCACCGGCACGATGTCGAGCATCTCGTGCGCATCCGAGCCGAGCGGACGCAACGCACCACCGCAGTCCAGACAGGTGCAGGCACCCGACGCCGGCTCATGGACGACCTCCTCGCGCGGCAGATGTCCGGGTAGACTGCGGACGGGTACTGGCCGTGCCACTACGCCATTGTCGGTCCCCTCGGGGGCAGGCGCATCACGCTCCGTTTCCAATTCTTCCAGCGCGAGTTCGAGCTGCTCGATCTCGCGGCCGAGCTTCTCGGATGAGGCGCCGAACTGCATCCGCCGCAGGCGGGCGATCTGCCCGCGCAGGGTATCGATGAGCAGGTCGCGGGCGGCGAGCGCGGCATTGGCCCGGGCGAGCAAAACTTCCAGCGCGGCGATCCGCGCGGTGGCATCAGCAGGGGAAACAAGCGCTTCCGACACCCCGTTTCCATAGCAGATTGCAGGTCGGGGAGCGAGGGAAAGTGGGGCAAAACCGCCGTTTTCATCCCGCCAGCGTCGGCGCGAACGTCCGTTCCGGCCGGCGCCAGTCGATGCCCTCCAGCAGCATCGACAATTGCGCCGGCGTCAGTGTCACCGTGCCGGTCGCCGTCACCGGCCAGACGAAACGGCCACGGTCGAGCCGCTTGGAGAACAGGCAAAGCCCCTGGCCATCGAACCACAGCAGCTTGACCAGATGCCCCCGCTTGCCCCGGAACACGAACAAGGCACCCGAATGCGGGTTCTGTGCCAGCACCTGCTGTACCAGCACCGCCAGGCCATCGAACCCCTTGCGCATGTCGGTCACCCCGCACGCCAGGAACACCCGCGTCGGTAGCGGCACCGGGCTCATCGCAGCACCGACAGCACCCGTGTCAGCGCGCCTGCATCCACCGCGGCATCCACGCTCACCCGCACGCCGCCCGGCAGCTCGATATGGATGAACCCCGGTGGACATGGTGCCGGCTGCGGTATCGGCGCGACCGGGGCGACAACCTGTACCTCGGCAAATACCGGCAACGCAGCCACGACGCCCGCCAGCTTGCCTTCACGCAATTGCTTGCGCCACGTGTAGATCAGGCTGCTCGACACCTCGCGACGGGCGATGACGTCGCAAACCCGCACCCCCGGCCGGAACGCCTCGGCCAGGATCTCCAGCTTCTCCGCGTCAGACCATCGCCGTCGACCCGACACCCGGCCGACCACCTCCATCCGACCAGTCATACGAGTGCTCGTATGACCAGTCGTAGAACCGAGAACTTCCCGCACCGCTCGCACCCTCGTCAAAGGCGACAAGCATCCCGGCTACCGGCGCTACCGCAAGGTGGCCTGCTGACCACGCTTACTT
>NZ_MQUI01000096.1:0-2655 GCF_001970915.1 Sphingomonas sp. Sph1(2015) | reverse complement strand
CCCCGTCGCGCCGCCCCGCCCGGCCGAGGGGCGTACCGAACAGGGCGTCCGCGTTCATGCGCGCCAGATCGCCATTCCCTCGACACGCGGGACCGTGACGATCACCGCCGCCGCCCCGCGCGCGGTCGTGGCGCGGCCGATCCGCGCCGCGCTGGTGCCGCTGCTCGCCATGCTCGCGGGGCTGGGCGTGCTGCTCGCCGCCGCCAGCCTGATCCAGTTGCGGCTCGGTCTGCGCCCGCTGCGGCGGTTGCGCGAAGAGGTGGCCGCCATCCGCACCGGCGAGCGAGCGCGGGTCGGCGAAGACCAGCCCGCCGAACTTCAGCCGCTCGCCACCGAATTGAACGCGCTGACCGCCGACAGCGAACGCGCATTGGCGGCGGCGCGCGCGGCGGCGGCCAATCTGGCGCATGCGCTCAAGACGCCGGTGGCGACGCTGGCGCTCGACCTGGCGGACGATCCGCCCCGCGCCGCGCAGGTCGCGCGGATCGACGACACCATCCGCCACCACCTCGCCCGCGCGCGGGTGCAGCTGGGCACCAGCCGCGCCGCAACACCGCTGCGGCCTGCGATGGACGACCTCGCCGACGCCATCGCGCGTATCCATGCCGATCGGGGCGTGCGCATCACCACCGACATCGTCGACGATCTGTCGGTCGCGATGGACGCGCAGGATCTGGACGAAGTGGCGGGCAATCTGGTCGACAATGCCGCGCGCCATGCCCGTCATCAGGTCACCATCGCAGCGGTGACGGAGGGACGCCAAATCCGGCTGAGCGTTTCCGATGACGGCCCCGGCATCCCCCAGGCCGACCGGCGCCGCGCGACGCAGGCGGGGGCGCGGCTGGACGAGCGCGGCGACGGGCATGGCTTTGGCCTCGCCATCGCGCGCGAACTGGCCGAACTGCATGGCGGCGCCTTGATGCTGGACGAAGCGCCGGGCGGCGGCCTGTCCGCCACCGTCCTGCTGCCGCGCGCCGCGCGAACCGAATAATCAGGAGAGGATGATGATCGCCAATCGCATGCGCCCGCTGGTCCTGCTGCCCGCGCTCGCCCTGCTGCTTCAGGCGCAGAATGCGCCGCCCTCCCCCGCCGAGATCTACGGCCCGCTATTCGGCGCGGTGCAGGAGGCGCAGGTGTTTCCCGACGGCAAGACCTTTGCCGACGCGGTGCCGCGTCAGGCTCCGCCAGCGATCATGGCCGCCTATGCGCGCGAAAAGCCGGTCGACAAGACCGCGCTGGCGGCTTTCGTCCGCCGGTATTTCTCGGTGCGCGGCGACACGCAAGGAAAGCCCCCCTTGCGCGAACGCATCCGCGAACTCTGGCCGATCCTGGGCCGCGCGCCCTTCGCGCCTGTGGCGGGGTCGTCGGCGCTGGGGCTTGACCATGGCTATGTCGTGCCGGGCGACCGCTTCCAGGAGATTTATTACTGGGACAGCTATTTCACGATGCTGGGACTGAAGGCCGATGGGCAGGCTCCGCTGATCGAGGCGATGCTGGCCGATTTCGTCGATCTGGTCGAACGTTACGGCCATGTCCCCAACGGCACGCGGACCTATTATCTCAGCCGGTCGCAGCCGCCTTTCCTCGCGCTGATGATGGACCTGTCGGACAATCGCGATCCCGCACTGGCAACGCGGCGGCTGGCGGCGCTGGTTCGCGAGCATGATTACTGGATGGCGGGGGCGACCTGCCTCGATGCGGGCGGCGCGTGCGCCCACGTCGTGCGGATGCCCGATGGCAGCCTGCTCAATCGCTATTGGGATGCGCGCGACACGCCCCGCGACGAAAGCTGGCGCGAGGATCGCGAAACCGCCGCCAAGGCAAAGCCGCGTGCCGCTGGCGTGGTCCAGCGCGACCTGCGCGCGGCGGCGGAATCGGGCTGGGACTTCAGCTCGCGCTGGCTGGCCGATCCGATGCGGCTGGAGACGATCCACACGACCGACATCGTGCCGGTCGATCTGAACAGCCTGTTGTGGATGGCCGAAACCCGCATCGCCGCCCGGGCGACCGCCGCCGGGGATGTGGCGATGGCGAAGCGTTTCAGCGACATGGCGGCGAAGCGCAAGGCGGCGATCAACCGCTATCTCTGGGTCGCGGGCGAGAAGCGCTATGCCGACTGGGATCGGGTGGCCAAGCGGCCCACGACGGCGCGGACAGCCGCGTCGCTCTTCCCGCTGTTCGCCGGGCTGGCCAGCGCGGAACAGGGACGCGCGGTGGCCGCCGCCACCCGCGCCACGCTGGTCGGCGAGGGTGGTCTGCGCACCACGTCCCTGCGCACCGGCCAGCAATGGGATGCGCCCAATGGCTGGGCACCGCTGCAATGGATCGCGGTCGAGGGGCTGGGGCGGTACGGCGAACAGGCACTGGCCAAGGACATCGCCCGCCGCTGGATCGCCACCGTCGCGCGCACCTATGCCGAGACGGGCAAGCTGCTGGAGAAATACGACGTCGAGGAACGCAAGCCCGGCGGCGGCGGGGAATATCCGACGCAGGACGGCTTTGGCTGGACCAACGGCGTGACGGCGGCGATGCTGGAACGGTGGCCGGATTTGGCGCGATGACCTTCTGCTCCCCCTCCCGCAAGCGGGAGGGGGTCGGGGGGAGGGACGGGAGCCTCGCAGAGACCGTTGCCTGTGGCCCTGCCCTCCCCCAACC
>NZ_MQUI01000095.1:0-2689 GCF_001970915.1 Sphingomonas sp. Sph1(2015) | reverse complement strand
GGCGGCGGAGGCGGCGGAGCAGCCGGCTCACCGAAGTTGTACGCCACGCCACCCAGCAGCGAGTGCGACCGGAAACGGCCGTCATGCGTGTTGTTGGCGACGTCGACCAGCTTGACGTTCTCGGCGTTGAAGAAGCGATACTTCAGCGTCGCGTCGATGTGGTCGGTCAGCGGAGCACGGATGCCCGCCAGAGCCTGCCACGCGAACACGGTGTCCGAGTCGTTCAGGAAGTCAGCGCGGTTGTTGAGGGCATAGTTCGCCTTGACGCGAGCCACACCGACACCGCCGCCGACGAAGCCCTGGATGCCGTCGTCGGCACCGAAGTCGAGCAAGCCGTTCAGCATGAAGCTGAGCGCCGAGGTCGAGCCACCGGCATAGTTGTAGCTGCCAGCCGGAACGGTGCCAGCACCGATGCCGGTGTTGGTCAGCGTGGTCGAGCTGAAGCCGTCAACCGTCGCACGACGATAACCGACTTCGGTTTCCAGACGGAAACCGCCGAAATCGTAACCCATCACGCCGTCAACGTCATAACCATAGTCATGGTCGACGGTGGCAACGCCGCTACGGCCCGCGCCGGTGACATCATAATCGATATCTTCGACGATCATCCCGCCGCCTTCGATGCCGACGTACCACGACTTGTCGCGGGCGAGGGCAGGCGAAGCCAGAGCGGTGGAGGCGAGTGCCAGAACAATGGCAAGCTTCCGCATCATAGTCCCCTTTCTTGGTTGTCACTACGGACAGCGCAAACCCACTATCGGAGCGTTGGTTTCCACGCAAGCAAACAAAAGCCCCCGACTGTGGCATTAAAGGCACAGATTTTCGGTCAGCCAGAGGCCACCAGACCATGGTCGCGCAGCGTCGCGATGATCGCATTCAACGCCAAACGCGCTTCAAAATCAACGACTTGACCACCATCCGGTGGTGCGATGGCCGGTCGTTGCGCGCCAACGACTTTTTTTCCCTCGATCTCCAGCGTCCGGGCGGCGACACGGCCCAGCCGCCACCGGCTTCCGTCCCATTCGCAGCGGCAGTCATCGCCCCGGCTCCACACCGACAATCCTAGCTGCGGAACCAGGAATCGCCAGCCGCCATCGGTCCAGCCTGCCATCATTCCGGCACGGCCCGTCCAGATATCCTGCGGCCGGTCGCCGACGATCCAGGCCTGGCCCGGCAGCGGCGCTCCGGGCGGCGCATTCACCCCGACCGCCTCGACGCAAGGCTGCACGACCAGGTCGAGCAGGCTCAGCGCCTCGTTATGGGTCAGCTCCTTCTGCGCCTGTCCCGCCGCCAGCAGCGGCAACATCCAGCGCGGCGTGTCGTTCGTCGTCATCACCCCTCCCCCACGAATCCGACCAGCGGCGCCGAGGCGCCCCAGGTCCCGATCTGCCGGATCGCCACCCGCGTTCCGTCCGCCACCGTGCCGCTCCACACGGGTGCGGTCAGTTCCTCGACCCGGTCGCCGATGGTGATGCGGTAGCGTTCCGCCTCCTCGCCCAGCGGCGCATCCACCCGGTCCAGCCAGCGCCAGCCGATCCGGCTCCGCCGCGTCCAACCGAGGGCGACGCGTCCGTCCGCCCCGCGACAGCACCGCCAGCCGACCGGCGACGGCGGCAGGACGGACAGGCCGGTCACCGCGACCGAGGCCTGGACGCCCTCGACCGGATCGCCCAGACCATGCGCGAGGAAACGGACGCTGCGGCCCAGCATCGCGACCGGCACGTCCAGCGTCCGCACCGAACCGGGTGCGATCACGACGAAGGGTGCGCCGGGCACCGCCTGGCCGATCATCGCTTCCGTCCCGCGAAGTCCGCGCCGCAAGCCGCTTAGCCGCCAGTGGCGGTCACCCAGCGGCCGTGCCTGGGCGAACTGGAACAGCTCGCCATCGATCCAGGCAAGATTCGCGCCCGCATCCAGCGCGGCGTCGTCGGCATCCGCCAGATCCTCGGCCAGTTGCACGTCGAACATTCCCCGATCATCGATCAGGGCGCTGCCACCGCCGGGCGTCACCGCGCGCACCACCCCGATGATGCCGGGCAGCGCGGTCGGGCCGAGCGCCGTCCAGTTCGCACCGCCGTCGAGGCTATAGGCCAGTTCCGCCTGTCGCCAGCCGGGGCCACCCGCCGCCACCACCGACAGGCGCGGCGCCGAGAGCAGTTCGTCGGTCAGCGGAGGCGCCTCGAACGCGATCAGCCGGGTCGTGCCGACCGCCCGATCCGCCGCCCGCGCGATCCGGCCGGGCGAGGCGGGCAGGATCGGCCCGCCCTGCCCCAGCGGCACGCAGCTCAGCCGGACCGCCATCGCCTCCCACGCCGCCTCGGTCACGCGCCAGCGCCCCGCCTCACCATCGATCCGCACGATGCTCCCCGGTGCGATGGCCAGCGCCTCGGGACCGAGCGTCACGATACGCCGCACCCGCTCCACGTCGTGGCGCATCAGCCGGTCCTGCGCCAATGTCCGTGCTGTCGCGGCATCGAGCGCGGCGGCCAGTTCAACCCTGTCGTCCCGCACCCCACCGGAGCGACGGGCGCGCTGCACCCCGATCTGATAATCGCGGGCCGGGTCGTAATGGGCGACCGTGACGCTGGCGGGCACCACGCCCTCGCCCGCCATCTCGCGCACGCCGCGCCGCCCCGGTCCGTCCGCGCCCATGCCCTCGTCGCGGATGACCTGTCCGGCCCCGCCCCCC
>NZ_MQUI01000094.1:0-2856 GCF_001970915.1 Sphingomonas sp. Sph1(2015) | reverse complement strand
TATGAGGACCAGGACGCGCGGATCTCCATCTTGGCCAATGACCTTGCGTCAAAAGGCCGGATACGTTTTCGCAGACTGATCAGAATAGCTGACACAAACCGCTTGCCGACGGGGCGGGCCATACGTTTTTTATCCTCCCCTGCAAGGGGAGGGGGACCATGCGAAGCATGGTGGAGGGGGATGGCCGCCAGGGAAGCACCTTGACGAAGCCCCCCTCCGTCAGGGCTTCGTCTTGCCACCTCCCCGTGCCGGGGAGGATCGTACCCCCAAAACCACAACTTCACCCCGTCATAAATCGGTCATTACGCTGTCGCTACGGTGTCATGCCCCGGCCCCATGCGCCCGCTCCATTGGGTTAACGAGCCATTTGGGGGCCAGGATACATGGTGAAGTTTCTGATCGGCGTCGCGCCGCTGGCGCTGATCGCATCGGGTGCGTCGGCGCAGACGCTGCCCGCACAAGCCGCCGTCACCGCCGCTGATCCGGTCGCGACCGATTCCACGCCGCCCGAGGGCGAGCAGGCCAATGTTCCTGCCGATGTCGTCGTGCTCGGCTTCGGCCAGAGCCGTCAGGTGCAGACGATCACCGCCGCCGATCTCGATCGGCTGACCCCGGGCACCTCGCCGCTGAAAGCCATTTCCAAGCTGCCGGGCGTCAATTTCCAGGCGGCCGACCCGTTCGGTGCCTATGAATGGTCGACCCGCATCTCGCTTCGCGGGTTCAACCAGAACCAGCTGGGCTTCACGCTCGACGGCGTGCCGCTGGGCGACATGAGCTATGGCCCGACCAACGGCCTGCACATCAGCCGCGCGATCATCTCCGAGAATATCGCCTCGACCAGCGTCGCGCAGGGCGCGGGCGCACTCGGCACCGCCTCGACCAGTAATCTGGGAGGCACCATCCAGTTCACCAGCCGCGCGCCCTCCGACACCGCCGCGCTCGCCGCGTCGGGCACCTATGGCAGCAACGATACGATCCGCGCCTTCGTCCGCGCCGACAGCGGCGATCTGGGCGGCGGCCTGAAGGGCTATCTGAGCTATGCCTACCTGACCACCGACAAGTGGAAGGGTTTCGGCAGCCAGCGTCAGCATCAGGCCAATGCCAAGATCGTCAAGGATTTCGGCGACCGCGGCTCGATCACCGGTTTCTTCAACTTCTCGGATCGTCGCGAGAACGACTATCAGGACCTCAGCCTCGATATCATCAAGCGTCGCGGCTACTATAACGACAATATCAGCAACAATTATCCGCTCGCCATCCTCTATGCCAAGCAGGCGACCAACGGCGCGGCGGCGGCCGCCTATGCGGCGAAAAACAACGGATCGCTGACCGGATTCACCGCCCCCTATGCCGGGGTACAGATCGGCCTGCCCAGCGGGATCACGCTGGACGACGGTTATTATGACGCCGCCGGTCTGCGCCGCGACTATCTGGGCGGGATCACCTTCGCCGCCAAGCTGACCGACGCGCTGTCGCTGACCTCGACCAGCTATTATCACCATAACAAGGGGCAGGGATCGTGGATCACGCCCTATACCCCGACGACGCTGGGCGCACCCAATGCCGGTGGCACGCCGATCACCAACCCCGCCCCGCTGTCGTTCCGCACGACCGAGTACAGCCTCGACCGTGCCGGGACCATCGCCAAGCTGGCGCTGACCACCGGCATCAACAAGCTGGAGCTGACCGGCTGGTATGAGAGCAACACGCTGCACCAGGCGCGGCGCCTCTATGGCATGACCGATACCGCGACGCCCAACCGCAGCGCGCTGGATTTCCAGAGCAATCCGATGGCGACCGTCTGGAACGGCAAATACGATACCGAGACGCTGCAATATTCGGTCGGCGACACGCTCGACATCGGCCAGCTGACCATCAATGGCGGCTGGAAGGGGATGCGGGTGCGCAACCAGGCGAACACGCTGGCGGGGACGCTGGCGCGCGGCCGGATCAAGAGCGAGGACTGGTTCCTGCCGCAGATCGGCGCGGTGCTGCACCTGGGGAATCAGGCGGAAGTCTTCGCCAGCTATACCGAGAATATGCGCGCCTTCATCGCGGCGGCGACGGCGGCACCCTTCTCGATCAGCCAGGCGGCGTTCAATTCGGTCGCGGGCACCGTGCGCCCCGAAAAGTCGAAGACGGCCGAGGGCGGCGTACGCTATCGCACCGGCGGGCTGCAATTGTCGGCGACCGGTTATTATATCGACTTCTCCGACCGCCTGCTGACCTATTCGGTCGGCACCGCGATCCAGGGTATTCCGCCGACGCTGAACAATGTCGGCGGCGTGGAAAGCTATGGCGCGGAGGTTTCGGCCTTTTACCGCCTGACCCCGGCCTTCTCGGCGCTGGCCAGCTATTCCTACAACCATGCCACCTATCAGCAGACGGTGCGCGACGGGTCGGGCAACCTGCTGGCCGAAAAGGGGCGCTATGTCGTCGACACGCCGCAGAATATGGTCAAGGGCGAGCTGGTCTATGACGACAGCCGCGTCTTCGGCCGGGTCGGCGCGGACTATATGTCGAAGCGCTACTTCACCTATCTGAACGATCAGTCGGTCGACGGGCGCGTGCTGGTCGATGCCAGCATCGGGTATCGTTTCCCCAAGGAATGGGGCGGCTTCTCGATCGAAGGCAGCGTGACCAACCTGACCGACAAGCGGTACATCTCGACCATCGGCACCAACGGCTTCACCGCCAGCGGCGACAACCAGACACTACTCGCGGGCGCGCCGCGCCAGTGGTTCGTGACGCTGAAGAAGGGGTTCTGAAGGCCACCGCTAACCTCTAGCCGCTCCCCTCCCGCAAGCGGGAGGGGATGGGGGAGGGCAAGGGGTCTCACCGAGACCATCGCCTGTG
>NZ_MQUI01000093.1:0-3670 GCF_001970915.1 Sphingomonas sp. Sph1(2015) | reverse complement strand
ATTGGGAACCCCAGCCAGGATCACAGAAGGTGAGGGAGGGCACTTCACCTCTCGGGCGGCACCATTTCCCAAAACCTGTTCCCGATTGCGCTTTCTCGAAATGGACACCTGGCGACGGGGTTATGGGACTGGGGTCGTGTCGCCAAAGTCCTGAGTTCCGAGCGTCTCGTATGTCGCTATTTTGCGACATCACTGCAGTGACTTGCCCATCCGGACTAGCGGTACCGACACGCCATCTGCTGCTGCTGCAGCGATCGGCGCCTCCAGTCGCCGGTATCCGCACGCCGTGTAGAGCGGCTCCCCCGCCAGCGTAGCCATCATCTCTGAGCGAACGAAACCGGCGGTGCGCGCGGCGCTCTCGCACAAGTCTAAGATCATGCGGCCGAGGCCGCGCCGAACATAGCCAGGGTCAGTGTACATCGCACGGATCCGCGCCGCATCGATCGCCGGATCGAGGCGTTCGGGCTCTCGGGCCACGATGCTCGCGTCTCCTCCGAACAGCGTCTTGCGGTAACTCCACCCGCCACAGCCCGCGATCGTGTCCCCGTCGAGCAGCATGAAGTAGGTACCATCCCGCAGCAGTTGCGTGTCCAAACCCATTACCTGATGGCTGGCACGGATCTGATCAGGTGTCAGAAAACCTGATTGCAGCTGGTCGATGGCGCGGCGGATCGTGATCTTGAGGGCGTCCAGATCGTCGATCGTGGCGGTGCGTGGAGTAAGCTTCACGTCTTGTCCCATGAGAAGCGGTGAGACGGACCGATCCGCCTCACCGCTGCTTGTCAGTACTTCACGCGCAGACGCGTATAGTAGAAGCCGCCGTTGAATCCGAAGGGGCCGCCATTTCGCGGGTATACCTGACCATCAGAGGTCCCGCCGGTTAGCGGATAGATCTGCACGGTCGCGGTCGGAGCGAGCCGATCGGGCCGTTCGTCGGTGAAATTCTGCGCACCGACTGCCAGCGTGAAATGGTCGGCAAAGGTATAGCTCAGCTCGAGGTCGGTGGTGAACTTGCCGCCGAAACGCTGATTAGGCACGCCGTTGGTCTGACCGTAATCCTGCGCACTGGTGAACGAGCTATAATAGTTCTCGCGCACGTTGAAGCTCAGGTTGTCGAGCGACCAATTGCCATTGAATACCACACGGTGCTTGGGTGCTAAATTCTCCGCATCGATCAGCTGCGCCGCGCTGATGATCCGCGTGTTGTAGTCGACGACCTTGGTATCATTGTAATTGTACGCGATCGAAAAGTTGAGCAGTGCTTCGCTCAGCGTCGTGCGCCAGGTGCCGACGACATCGATGCCGCGGGTGCGCGTCTTGAACCCGTTGGTGAAATATTGCACCTGCCCGCCGACGCCGACTGGGAGCAGAGCGGGCTGCGCGGCGAGATCGGCCGCGGTGACGATGAACGGCGAGGTGAGGCCGATGCGGTTGCGCAGATCGATCTGATAGCCGTCAACCGTGATCGTCATGTTGGCGACCGGTTCCAGGATGAAGCCAGCGCCGTAGTTGGTCGACTTCTCCGGCGTCAGATCGCTCGCGCCGTAATATTGCGCCACTGCGGTGTTGGTCGGGTAGGTGCCGCTCTGGAATGCGACGCCGTTGTTGAACGAGGTCGTCACAATCGAGACGTTGGATTGACCGGGCGAAGGCGCGTGGAAGCCGGTGCCGATGCTGCCGCGGACAGAGAAGGCGTCAGCGAATTTGTAGAGCGCGTTGACCTTACCGACCCAGGCGTCGCCGAAGGTGTTATAATGCTCGTAGCGGCCGGCTGCACCGACCGTCAGCGCTTCGGTCAGATCGGTCTCGAGCCCGACGTACAGGCCATAGGCTTTCTGGCTGAACTTGCCCGCTGTCTGCGGGCTGGTGCCGGCATAGCCGCTCGCACCGACACCCTGCGCGGCGGTCGTGCCGGAGAAGGCGTACACGCCGGGCGCGGTCTGCGTGTAGAGCCGCTGCGCGACCGCGTAAGGACCGGCGGCATAGGATTGCTCGTCTCCGGCAGTCTGCTCGTAGGTTTCCTTGCGGAATTCACCACCGAACGAGATCGTCAGTGGCGCTGCGAGCCCGAGGTCAGCGGCATAGGTGAAGTCGGCGTTGGCGTTCACTTCCTTCTGGATCAGATCGCCGAAGTCGAAACTGGTCTGGGTCGCGGGACCGAAGGAGAAGTTGGCCGAGCTGTACATCGACAGCGCCAGCTTGTTTCGCGCCCAGGTGCCCGACAAGTCGTAGCTGAAGTCGCCGCTCGTCCCCTTGTAGCCGACTACGCCGTAGATCTCTTGCGACTTGCCGACGAAGCGCGGCGTGAAGCCTGCCGGATAGAGGTTGGCGAAACGGAAGGTGTTGGTGTCGCGCACGAAGCCGCCTGCAGGGCAAGTAGCGTTGCCGGTTGGACACGGCGTCAGGAAGAAGGTGTTGTTGAAGGCGCCGTTCGCGCCCTGGTTGCGCACCACGCCATTGGTGTCGACCGCGGTGCTCGATACGGGAGCGCGGTAGTTGAAGCTCTGGTTGCCCTTACTCTCGGCGTAATTGCCGAACGCGTAGAGCTTGCTGTTGTCGGTGACGTTGATCGCGGCGTTCACCACCGATTTGAACCCGTGCATGGGCGAATTGCCCCAGATCTGCACCGGTCCGGGAAAGTTCGGCAGTTGCGACGCGAGCGCGGGGAAGTTCTGCGCGAAATTGGCCGCCGACGGTCGCGTGACACCGCGGCTGGTCTGGCCCTCGTCGACGTATTCGGCGGTTGCGCTGATGAAGCCCCAAGTGCCTTTGAGGCCGGCGTTGCCGGCGATCTGGTAGCTCTCGCCGTCACCCGCGTAGTACTGGCCCGCCCGGCCGACGATCTCGATCCCCTGATCTTCGCGCAGACCGTAGTTCAGCACGCCGGCGATCGCGTCAGAGCCATATTGCGCGGTGGCACCTTCGCGCAGCACCTGCAGGCTGCCGATCGCGAGCGAGGGGATGGCGGAGATGTCCGGACCCTGCGCACCGCGCCCGAGCCCGGTATCGCTGCCGCCGTAGACCTGCACCAGCGCCGCGCGATTGTAGCGCTTGCCGTTCAGCATGACGAGCACCTGATCGCCCGCCAACCCGCGCAGCGACGGCGAGCGCACGAAGGTGGACGCGTCGGAGATCGAGTTCTGCCCGGCGTAGAACGAGGGCACGATGTTCTTCAGCTGGTCGATCATGTTCGCCGACGGCTGTGTCGTCAGTTCGGCCGCGCTGATGACGTCGACCGGTGATGGCGAGTTGGCCAGCGTGCGATCGGTGCGTCGCGTACCGAGCACGACGATGTCGTCGCTGGGATCCGCGGAGGCGGCAGTGCCGGCCGATGCCGACGCGTCCTGCGCCGCCTCCGCTTGCGGCAGGGTCGTTGTCGCCGCAGTTGTCGTCGCGACAGGCTCCGCCGCGTGCGCGGTACCGGCAGCAAGCAGCGCGAACGCGATCGCGCCAGCTGACGTGGTATGTCTGATCATCTGATGCTCCCTTGATGAGTGGCTCTCAGGCGTCCTTCCCCATGTTCCCGTTCCCGACCGCCGATTGAGCTCGGCGCGCCGGAACGCTTGATGATCAGCCCTGCAAATGTGGCGGTGTCGTTTGCTCGCATCGCCTGAAGCAACAATGGCCGCGTCGGCACTAGACTGACAAACAGAATCTTTCGCGTCTGCGC
>NZ_MQUI01000092.1:0-4120 GCF_001970915.1 Sphingomonas sp. Sph1(2015) | reverse complement strand
GCCCCTCCCCTTCAGGGGAGGGGTTGGGGTGGGGCCTCTCCATCAACGTCGCGCCTGCGGAAATGCCCCACCCCTGAAGGGGAGGGGAGGGCAATAGCCCGTACGGATCAGAAACGCCCGGAGCGACTCCGGGAAACTCGCAAAACGCGGCCCCTCGTCCGGCTGCCAGAGGTCGCGGTCCCGCTCGTAATGTGCCAGCATCTTAGCCCAGGCGGCCTTGAACCGTCCCGCGCGCGCGGCATCGGCGATATAGGCGGCGCAGGCGCCGTTGCGATCGGACTCTTCGGACACACAGAGCGGCCCCAGCCGCGCCATGTCGGCCGCGAAGACGGACCGCAGCGCCGGATCACGGCTTTCGTCGACCACGCGACCCTGCTTCACCGCAAACAGGCGCGATGGACGCGGGGTGCAGGCGTTGCAGCCAAAGGTGCTGTCGAAGGCGCCGTCCTCCAGCTTCAGGTCGATATACCCGTCCCCCGACAGGTCGCCCGGTTCATCGGCGATCGCGCCCTGCAAGGGATGGTCACGCGTCGAAGCCGGAGACAGGACGCGATAGCGTGTCCGGCTCGGCACCAGGAACTGGACGCCAAGGTTGCCGCCCGATCCGCCCGACTGGCTTTCGACGATGACGCCGGGGCGGGGATCGCTGCGCCCGAAGCGGACGACCGCGATCCGGGTATAGCCGCTCTGCCGGTCGGTCGTCACCGACAGCGGCGTGACACCGCCCGCGCGCACCGTGACCCGTGCCTGGTTGTTATAACCGTCCCAGCGGCACGAATTTTCCCCTTCGGGATGCGCAGGGCAGGGCAGGGGCACGACCTCCACCGTCACCCCGCCCGAGGTGAAGGCCATCGGCGCGCGGCTCGACGGTAGCCAGGTCTGGAAATGGCCGATCGGCACGGAGGGGACCGGCGCGGCAGCCCCCGGAACGCCGACCAGAAGAAGCACAGGCAGCAGCAAAAGACGCATGGGAATTGCCCGAGGGGACAGGACCGTCCCGCCACGATGATGAAAGGCCGCGCGCCGGTCCGCAAGACGGCATATCGCCCTCGACGGAACCATAGCCCACCCCCACCGCTATGCCCGGGATGGCACATGACGAAGACAAGCCCGGCAACGTCACCCACCGCGCCGTCCCCAGCGGTCGCTTTGCCCGTGCGGGGGCGTTCGGGCGGCTGGCGGGCGGGGTCGCGGGCGGGATGCTGGCCGAGGGCGCGCGCAGGCTGGCGAGCGGCGAGCGGCCCAGGCTGGGCGATCTGGTGCTGACGCCGGGCAATGCCGCGCGCGTTGCCGACCGGCTGTCGCACCTGCGCGGCGCGGCGATGAAGCTGGGCCAGATGATCTCGATGGACGCGGGCGACCTGTTGCCGCCCGAGTTGCAGACCATCCTCGCGCGGCTTCGCGACCAGGCGTACCGGATGCCGCCCGCGCAGCTCGACAAGGTGCTGAAGGCGGAGTGGGGCGCCGACTGGCGACGCAAATTCCGCCATTTCGAGGCCGCACCCATGGCGGCCGCCTCGATCGGGCAGGTTCACCGCGCGACCCTGCCCGATGGCCGGGTGCTGGCGATCAAGGTGCAATATCCGGGGGTGCGCGACAGCATCGGCTCCGACGTCGACAATGTTGCGACCTTGCTGCGCGTGTCGAACCTGATCCCGCCCTCGATCGACCTGAAACCGCTGCTCGAGGAAGCCAAGCGCCAGCTGGCCGAGGAGGCGGATTACCTGCGCGAGGCCGATCGGATGCAGGCCTATGGCGACCGGCTGTCGGGCGATCCGCGCTATGTCGTGCCCCGGCCGGAGCGCGCGTTGACCACGCCTTTGGTGCTGGCGATGGACTTCGTGCCCGGCCAGTCGATCGAGACGTTGGTCGAGGCCCCGCAGGACACCCGCGACACCGCGATGACCGCGCTGATCCAGCTGGTGCTGCGCGAGCTATTCGACTTCGGCATGATGCAGACCGATCCGAATTTCGCCAATTATCGCTGGCAGGCGGAGACTGGCCGCCTGGTCCTGCTCGACTTCGGCGCGGCGCGCGACGTGCCGCGCGAGACGGTGGACTCCTATCGCCGATTGATCGAGGCGGGGCTGGCGCATGACCGTGACCGCATCCGCGAAATCGCGGTGGAGACGGGGTTCCTGGGCGAGAAGGCGGTCGTCGCGCACCGCCCGGCGGTCGACCGGATCATCGCCGCGATCGACGACACGATGGCGCGGCCGGGTCCCTTCGACTTCGGCGACCGCGCCTTCGTGCCGGTGGTGCGCGAGGAGACGAGGGCGATGATCGCCGACCGCGACACCTGGCACGTCCCCCATGTCGAGACGCTGTTCGTCCAGCGCAAGATCAGCGGCACCGCCCTGCTGTGCGCGCGGCTGAAGGCGCGGGTCGATGTGCGCGGGCTGGCGGCCGAGGCGATCGGGCAGGGATAGGCCGTAGTCCAATCCTGCGACGTCGCCCCTTCCGGGTTTAAGGCAGAAGGTTCCGCGATCAAATGTCTCAACTGTGAGACAAGCCCCCCCGGCCCATGGGCACATCCTGATGCCGCACCTATAGATTCAGGTGAGGCGGGCATATTGTCCCAACCGATCGTGTCCGCCTCACCTTTCCTTTTGATATCAGAGGCCGATCGTGTTCGCACTGCCCGTTGCCAATCCCTTTCGGCGTCCTCGCAACTGGCAGAGCGTGTTCCTGTTGTTCGGTATCGTTAAGCTGCAGAACGATCATCGTCGACACACATTGATCTGTCGGCGGGTGCGGCGTCGCTATTCCGCCACGCGCCGCCAGTGGCTTTGGAATGCACCGGCTCATCATCATGCCGATCTACCCTCGTCTTTCCGGCGATAAGGTGTTCGACAGCGACCGGGCGATGCTGGACCGGACGGCCGAGGCGCTGGCCGAGACGTTCGATCTGGCCGGATCCGTGCAAGGGACCTGGGGCAACTGGCTTTATCTGAGCGACTTGCGGCCTGGTCAGCCCGCCTTCGTCCTGCGCCGCACGCGCGAGGGCCTGACCCTCGACACCCAGCGCTGGGACATCAGCGCTGGTGGAATCGGTGGCAGCGCGAGGTGCTGGCCGACGACCCGGATTCTCAGCGTTTCCCTGCCTTGGTGGCGGCGTTTGGCGGAACGTCCTGCCCAGCGCTGTCTGATCCCGGTCACCGCCTGCACCGCGCCGCTGCCGCCCCAAGGGGGTCGGGACGGACGATCGGCCTGGTTCACCCTGGCGGACGAGCCCGTCTTCACCATCGCCGGGCTGTGGCGCGGGACCAGCGATGCGCGCTGCTTCGCGATGCTGGGCTGTCCGGTCAAGGGACCGCTGACCGTGCAGCCGGTGGTGATCGCACCGGGCGACCGTGTCCGCTGGCTCGACGCCGAATGGGACGCGGCCGCGTCGCTGCTGGCACCCATGGATGCCGAACGGATTTGTATCGGCCTGTCTGAAACCCCACTTTCCGATGCGGGGGCGCCGCTTTATGCCGGAGGCGGCCCGAACAGGCCACCGGCCGGGATGAACCTGGCGCGCTGACGCAAAGGAACGCTTTTGCCCCTCCCGGCCCGCGATCAGGGTTACGCCGTCGCGATCCTGATGGCACTGGTCCATATGGTGGTGGTCGGCGACCGGTTCCTGCTGTCGATCCTGATCGAGCCGATCAAGGTCGAGCTGGCCTTGCGCGACGGGACGATCGGGCTGTTGCAAGGCCCGGCCTTTGCCGTCGTCAACGGGCTGGCGGTGATTCCGATGGTTCTGCTCGCCCGCCGCTGGTCGCTGGCCTGGCTGTTGGCGGCGGCCCTGGCGGGATCGAGCATCGCAACGATCGCCTGCGGGCTGGCCGGATCGGGCGCGCTGCTGGCCGCCGCGCGCATGATGCTGGGCCTGGCGCAGGCGGCGATCGGCCCTGCCGCGCTGGGCCTGATCGTCGCGACCATGACCCCGGCCCATGCCGGGCGCGGGATCAGCATGTTCACCGGCGGGGCCGCGCTGGGCCGCGGGGTCGCGATGATCGGAGGGGGCGCGCTGCTGGCGATCTTCGCCGGGCTGTCGGGCGGGATCGCGCCGTGGCGGATGGTGTTCGTGACCGGCGGCCTGATCGGGCTGCCGCTGGCGCTGGTGCTGCTCGGG
>NZ_MQUI01000091.1:0-4346 GCF_001970915.1 Sphingomonas sp. Sph1(2015) | reverse complement strand
GGCCGCGCTGTCCGCGGTATTGATGGCGCAGGCGCTGACGAACTGGGCCGCCAGCCTGTTGATCCGGCTGCACGGACTGACCCCGCCGCGCGCCGGGCTGTATGTCGGGCTGGCGATGATGTTGGCGGGGGCGTTCGGCCATGGGCTGGGCGGGCTGCTCGCCGATCGCTGGGGACGCGGCGCGCCGAAGCTGTTGCTGCTCGGGCTGGCGATGGGAACGCTGGCGCTCTGGCCGCTGACCCGCACGGCCGATCTGCCGCTGGCGCTGGCCGCCCTAGTCGTCGCGGCGATCGGCCTGTCGATCACGCTGGCCAATGGCATGATCGGATTGCAGAGCCTGGTCCCTCCGGCTTTGCGGGTCGAGGCGACCGCGATCTTCCTGACGCTGGTCACGCTGCTCGGCACCGCGCTCGGCCCCTGGGCGGTCGGCGCTGCGAGCCAGGCGCTCGCGCATCCGACCGGGTTGGGAAAGGGGCTCGCCGATGCGATGGGCGGGGTGCTGGGCCTGACCGGACTGGTCGGCTGCGGCGCGGCGCTGGTCGCGGCGCGGCAGAAGCGGGCGCGCGGCTAATCCAGTTCGTGCATCCAGCCGTGCCAGCGGCGCGTGCCCGTCTCGACCGCATCGCCGCGTTCCCGGCGGACGCGCGCGCGATATTCGGCGGGATCGATCCCCTGATCGGCGCGGAACGCGCGGACCAGCGCGGTCGCATCGCCCAGCCCGTAAGCCTGCGCCAATTCGGCCAGGTCGCGCTCCTCCGCTCCCTCCAGCGCGCGGCGCACCGCATCGATGCGGCGACGGCGGACATGTCGCGCAATGCCGTCGCTGCGCGAGTACAGGCGATAGAGCGTCGCGCGCGACACGCCGACCAGATCGGCGATGACAGCGCCGGTTAGATTGGGGTTGGCCAGTTCGCGGTCGATCAGTTGCTCGACGGCCTCACGGCGCAGATGATCCTGCCGCCGCGCCTCTACCGCGACGTCGCGCGGGCCGCCCAGCGCGGTCGGCAGCAGTTCGATCAGCGCGCGGGCAAAGGCACTGTCATGCCGGTCACCGAGGCGCGGCGCATGGCGGGCCAGCGATTGCAGGAAGTCGCTGAGCATGGCGGTGTCGGGGGCGTGCGCGACGAAGCCGTGCAGCGCCTCCAGGCTGCCCAGCGCCGCCAGCACCAAGTCGCGCGCGACACTGACCGTGATCAGATGGGCGTCGCGCGCCTCGGTGCGGTGGCCGCGCCGCGTATCAAGGAACACGATGTCGCCCGCCCCGGCACGTGCGAACCCGCTGCGCGCATGGCCGACCAGCGTCCCCGACAGGACATGGTGCAGGACGATATGGTCGAACCCGTCGGCCTGCACCCGCTCCTCGCGGGCGTGCGCCATGCCCGACAGATGCCGGTCGAACAGCAGGATATGACGAAAGCGCCAGCCGGTGACGTGCGCCCGGAACGGCCCATCCAGCCGCTCGACATCCGCGCCATTGGCATAAAGCTGGCGGTATTGTGCGAATGCCTCGGCTTCGGTCAGCCCCTCGCTGGAAAAGCCGATCTCCTCCTTCACCTCATGCGTCCGATCTCTCCATCTCGCTCTCTGGCGATGCACGGTACAACCGAGGATGTCGGCGACGGTTCATCATGGTCACAGATACTATATGCAGTCATCCAAAACGGGAAAATATCTGCCAACTTCTCGCGTGTAAAACCGCGCCCCATCATGACGTCATTGTCATCATAAAACCCACATCATCCCCCAACATCGTCATCAAGCCGCAATGATCCGGGACCAAGGGACGGCCGCATAATCCTTTGGGGGGAATCCATATCATGACGTCGTTCAGCCCGCGCTTTGCGGGGCGTCTTTTCGCGTCCAGCGCGTTCGTGCTTCTGCTCGCCACGCCTGCCTTTGCGGCCGATCCCGAACCGGCCAAGACGACGGTGCCCGACGACCAGAAGACCAATGCCGACGGCTCGCTGAACGACATCATCGTCACCGCCGAAAAGCGACCCCAGAGCCTGCAGAAGACGCCGATCGCGATCTCGGTCCTGTCGGCCGAGGATCTGCAGAACCGCCATGTCCAGTCGTTGGTCGACCTGCAGGACGGTGCGATCCCGTCGCTCCGCGTCGCGCCTTTCTATTCGCGCAACTCCGCGCTCATCATGAACATCCGCGGCATCGGCGTGCTAGCCGACAGCAACCAGCCCGCGCGCGATCAGGGCGTCGGCGTCTATATCGACGGCGTGTATCTGGGCCGCGCGCAGGGGTTGGGCACCGCGCTCTATGACATCGAGAGCGTCGAAGTGCTCAAAGGCCCGCAGGGCACGCTGTTCGGCCGCAATACCGAGGGCGGCGCGGTCAGCATCGTGACGAAGAAGCCGACCGGCCAGTTCAGCCTAACCGCGACCGCGGGCATCGGCAATTTCGGTGCCCACAAGGCCGAGGCGCATCTGAACCTGCCCGAATGGCATAATTTCAGCGTGAAGCTGGACGGCATCGTCACCAAGCGCAACGGGCTGGTCGACAATCCGCTGCCCGGACAGGCGGACTTCAACGGCTTCGATCGGCACGGCGCGCATGTCGAGGTGTTGTGGAAACCGCAAGACGGGGTGAGCGCGGATTATGCGTTCGACACCTCTTATGATGCCTCGACCCCGCTCTATCTCCAGGCGATCACCAACGGTACGCTGACCCGCGCGCCCGCTCTGCCGCTCCAACCGAACCGGGTGCGCATCGCGAGCATCGGCGTGCCGCAGCAGGAGAGCATCGGCAAGACGCACGGCCACCGCCTGACGCTCGGCCTCGACCTCGCGCCCGGCCTTCAGCTCAAGTCGATCACCGCGTATCGCGAGCTGGACCAGAGCCAGTATGACAATGGCGGCCAGAACAGCACCACCTACAAGCCGAACGGCAGCTTCAGCCGCTACAGCCTGGCAGGCTTCACGCAGAACCAGTTCAGTCAGGAAATCCAGCTGATCGGCGACAGCCCCCGCCTGAAATATGTCGCGGGTGCGATGGCGTATCGCGAGCATAGCGAGGACAATGCCCAGGCGTTCAATACGATGGTCTGGAACGCGACCGGGACCGCCGCGACCGTGGCGACCTACAACATTGCCACCGTTCCCTTCGACCGCGCCAGCCGGATCACGACGCGCAGCATCGGCGTGTTCGGCCAAGCAACCTGGACCCCGGCGATCCTGGACGACCGGCTGCACGTCACGGGCGGCGCGCGCTACACCCGCGACATGAAGCATGGCGAGCTGTTCATCGTGAACGGCAAGACGCCCAATGTCGACGGTGTCACCGCCCCGCGCCAGCTCGACGCCGCCTGGTCGCGCGTCGATCCGCTGCTGACGCTGGCCTATGACGTGACCGGCGACGTGCATGTCTATGGCAAATGGTCGGAGGGGTATAAGTCGGGCGGCGCCAATTCGCGCTCGCTGCGCTATGCGCCGTTCAATCCGGAAACGCTGTCGATGTTTGAGATCGGTGCGAAGAGCGAGTTTCTCGACCGCCGCGTCCGCCTGAACCTGGCCGCCTATACCGGCGCGTACAAGGCGATCCAGATCGACTTCCAGGCGAATTACCTCCAGGTCGATGCGCAGGGCAATCTGCTCCAGACCAACCGCACCACCATCGAGACCGCCAACGCGCCCGGCACCGGCCGCGCCAAGGGCGTCGAGGCGGAGCTGACGGTCGCACCGATGGCGGGCCTGACGCTGACCGCCAGCTATGCCTATAACGATGTGACCATCCCGGCGACGGTGAACCCGTTCCCGCAAGGCGCGACCGGCCAGATCGTGAAGACGCCGATCAAGATCTATCCGGTCTATACGCCCGCGCATGCCGCCAGCGGCGCGATCGATTACGAGCGACCGATGGGCGATTATCGCCTCGTCGCGCATCTCGATGCCAATTACGACAGCGGCTTCTATGCCAATTACAACGATCCCGCGCCGGGGGTGAACCAGCCCAAGGGCGATCCAGGCTTCATCGTCAACGGCCGGATCGGCATCGCCGACATCGCGCTGAACGACACCGGGGCGCTGTTGAGTCTGTCGGCCTGGACGCGCAACCTGCTGAACGAGCAGCATATGTTCTATAAGTCGCTGAATACGCTGACCGGCCTGTCGGGCTTCTTCAACGAACCGCGCACCTATGGTCTGGAAGCGACGGTGAAGTTCTGATGCGCGGGATGATCGCCATTGCGCTGCAGGTCGCGGTTCCGGCGGGGCAACTGTGATGCTCACCCGAGCTGTAGCGGCTGACGTTTACGGATCATGGCGTTGAGGATGACGAGGAGTTGTCGCGCAATGGCGATGAGTATAGTCTTTGGCGCCTTACCCTTGGCGCGCATC
>NZ_MQUI01000090.1:0-4596 GCF_001970915.1 Sphingomonas sp. Sph1(2015) | reverse complement strand
AGCCTACTTCTGTCATGCTCGCGACGAGCGGTTTCGGTCCAGCCCATGTGCTCTCCAAGGTCTTCGCAAAACCCGGTGAATCACAACTGACTGAAATCGCTCAACCTAATTTTCGGTCGGGTTCTAAGGCTTCAAGACGGAATGGGTGGCAGAGCGTTCATCGTCACTCGGCTGATACGCCTTTACCCATTCTATATCCTGGCCCTGGCGCTGGGCACCGTTGAATTAGCATACTATTATCGAAACGATCATCTCGCAGCAGAGATAATACTGTCCAGCGTCTTCAACTTCGTGATGTTGCCATCGCCGCCTGTGGGCATCCCCTACCAACCGCTGTTTCCTGCCAACTTCGTAGCCTGGACTCTTTCATTCGAGCTGTTCGCGAACGCTGCTTACGGCTTTGGTTTTGGGGTTCTAACTCACAAACGACTGGGAGTGATCGTTGGTATATCGGGTTTGATGCTTTTGGCATTGGCGCTCGTTCGCGGCAATCTCAATGGAGGAGCATATTGGCCTGATGCTCATCTTGCCGCAATCAGGGTCACCTTTTCATTCTTTGTCGGAGTTTTGATTCATCGCGCGCGGGAGACAGGAAAACTAGCACCGCTATTTTCCGTGAAATTACCCCAAATCATCATCATCGCAATCACGGTCGGTGCCCTTGGTTCACCCATATCACCTGTTTTGCGGGGGTTATTCGATGCGGCCTGCGTGCTGCTCGTCTTTCCACTGATTGTAGCCGCTTCGATTGGACGCAACCCTGTACCAAGCCGAGGAATGTGCGCTTTCCTCGGGGAAATTTCTTATCCCATCTATGTCTTGCAAATCCCCGTCTTCACGATTGGGGTAATGGGCCTGCCCAAACTTCTACCAGGTCTGCCGCAATTACCCGCTCCCTGGTCCGGGATTCTCCTGCTGGCTGCACTCTGCACCGCGTCCTGGTTCATGGCCACGCGCATCGATATCCCGCTGAGGCGCCGGTTGAACGCTGCGGTACTGCGGCATCTCCAACCTGGGTAGAGGCTTAATGATTCCACGAGGATCCGCTTTGATGGCCAAGCCCGCCCATTCACATACCGCAATTCGAGAAAGCCAGACATGATCCAGCGCGCTAAGCTCCGTTTTCCTCATGTGACGCTACGGCCCGACCCGTCGCGTACCCTGGTCAGGCCGTTTGAGCCCGGCTATCCGCGAGGTTTCGACGCTGGCACGACCCGCACTCAGGAAACGGTCAATCTGATCCTGTCGCTCGGCGAGGCGGAGCTGACCCGTCAGCTGGAGGGCGTCACCGCGTCCCTGGATGAGAACCACCGCGACGTCGACACGATGCTGCGGCGGCGTTTTGACGAGGTCGCCGATCACTTCGACGGCGCCGATCGCTGCGACGATGCGCGACGCCGACTGATCGGAGCCTATTTCAGTCAGGAATACGCCTATGAGAGCGCGGCGTTGTTCAATCCCAGCGCCGTGCTGCATCCCGACCAAAGCGACGTTGGCGATGGCGAGGTTCGGTTTATCCTCTCGCTGCGCGGGATCGGCGAGGGCCATCTGTCTTCAGTTACCTTCCGTACGGGGCGGTGGAAGCCGGGCGGCACGCTGGTTGTGGACGATCCCAGCTCGGTGTCGATGCAGCCCATTATCGAGCGTGCCGATACAGACGACCTCGCCCGGCTTCGGTATGACGGCAGCGAGACCTTGTCGGAAACTGTGCTGTTTCCCGTGCTGCCTAGCCAACGCCAGGGGATCGAGGATCTCAGGCTGGTCCGCTTTGACGAAGGCGACGGCACATTCGCCTACCATGGTACATACACTGCGTTCAGCGGCGCGGAGGCGCGATCGGAGCTGCTGACCACGACCGACTTCAGAACGTTCGAGATGCGCGCGCTTACCGGCGATGCCTCATTGGGCAAGGGGATGGCGCTTTTTCCCCGTCGGATCGATGGCCTGTTCGCGATGCTCGGTCGCCAGGACAACAAGAACATCTGGCTACTGAGATCGGACGACATCCTCCACTGGGGCGGTGGCGCCAAGCTGATCGAGCCGCGGTATCCGTGGGAGTTTGTCCAGATGGGCAATTGCGGCTCACCGATCGAGGTGGACGAGGGCTGGCTCGTCTTGACGCACGGGGTTGGCACGGTGCGCAACTACTGCATCGGCGCCTGCCTGCTCGACAAAAACGACCCCTCGAAGCTTTTGGCGCGGACGCCTCGCCCGGTTCTGGCTCCCAGCCCTAAACAGCGCGACGGCTATGTTCCTAATGTCGTCTACAGCTGCGGCGCGCTCGTCGTCGGCCGCGATCTACTGCTCCCCTACGCAGTGGCGGACAGCTTCACCGCGTTCGCGACCACGACGGTCGACGATCTGCTCGCAGTGATGGAGTGATTGGGCGGCGTGCCTTGAGGGATTTCACCGCCGATTGCGTATTTAATAATATGAGCGGTTCTGGTGCGCCTGGTCAGTCGGTGGTTCCGGCCAGCGCCTGGATCCGCAGCAGCGTTTGAGGCGGTGCATGCGCCTTGCAGCCTTGGCGACTATCGTGATCCAGGCCCAAGCGATGGAGGCTTTCGCATGTCACCGCAGATTCTGAAGCTTTCGGCACTTTCCGGACTCGCAGCGGCGCTCGGCGGGTGCGCGACCTATGGGCCGCCCAGCCGTAACATCGCCTATTTCGCAGTGCCGTGTAATACGCCGGGAGCTTTCGTAGCGCAGCCCTTGTCAGCGCCGGACGCGCCTCCAGCCACGCCCGGTCCCGGGGGACCCGGCGGCCCAGCCGCGCAAAATGTGCAAGCTTGCATGATCGCGGTGCCCGCCCAAAATTTGGCATATAATGCGCGCTATCGGGGGGGCGGGGGCTATTACGATCCCTATTATGGCTATCCCGGCTATGGGTCGCCCTTCTATGGTTCGATTGGGATCGGCTTCGGACTTCACGGCGGTGGTTATGGACACGGTGGCAGCTTTGGCCATCGCGGCGGCTTCGGTCATGGTGGGGGCGGCGGTCATGGCGGCCACTGACGCGCCGATCTGTTCGAGCTTGTTCGTACGGGAAGCGTAGCCGCAGCGACACCATCCGACTTTGCTTGGATGACGACTGCCGGGCGTATTCGGGACAGGAATCATCCTACGCGACACCCGGCGTGTGAGGGACGAACGCCGTGCGCACGTAAATGTGAATAGAGCGCGCGCTAGAGCCGGCTTGGGAGAATGGCTTTATGCGTACAGCAGCTGACACGTCGACGTCGCAGGAAAACGTGGATTGCATCATCATCGGCGGTGGCCCCGCCGGACTGACGGCCGCGACCTATCTCGGGCGCTTTCTACGCAACTGTGTCGTCATCGACGCGGGAGCGGGGCGTGCGAGTTCGATTCCGCGGTCACACAATTTGCCGGGCTTTCCAGACGGGATTGGTGGTGCTGATCTGCTATCGCGGATGAAACGGCAAGCACAGGCTTACGGCGCGACGATCGAGCAGGGCAAGGTGGTTCGCCTGGCGATCGTCGAGGACGGGTTCTCCGTCGCGACGGAAACGACAAGCTGGCAAGGCCGTACCGTGATCTTGGCGACCGGCGTCCGAAATCACCGGCCTTCAATGCCTCAGGCGTCGCACGATGCTGCATTGGCGCGCGGCCTGATCCGCTATTGCCCGGTGTGCGACGCTTACGAAGCGAAGGGCGCCAATATCGCTGTGCTGGGCTGTGACGATCATGGTGCTGCCGAGGCCGAGTTCCTCCGCCCCTATGGCGCGCGGGTGACGCTGCTGGCGCAGCGCTCGCCCGAACTCTCCTGGCCGGATGAGGCGCGGCTTATTAGGCTCGGTGTCGACGTCATCAAGGAAGCGGTGAACCAGATATCGATCGAAGGCGATCAGATCGCGGTTCGACTGGCAGATGGGCGTCGCCTCTCGTTTGATACCCTGTATCCGGCACTTGGCTCCTCGCCGCATACGCAACTCGTCGCCGGGATCGGCGTGAAGCTTGGCGAAGGCGGCTGCGTTGTCACCGACGCCCATCAACAGACCTCGGTTAGCGGTTTGTACGCGGCTGGCGATGTCGTCGAAAGTCTCGATCAGATCAGCGTTGCAATGGGTCAGGCCGTGAGCAGCCCCCACCGGGTGGTCCGGGTAGATAGTTAGTGCATTGTCGTCTCCGCCGCCATTGCCGGTCGGAGGTGGAGCGAAGCGGAACCGGAGGCCGGCAATGGCGGTGTCGCCGCTTCCGGGGCGGGTGGTCGATAGCCGAGGCTGCTGTGCGGTCGGACAGTGTTGTAGTGACGCCGCCACGCCTCGATCAGCACCCTGGCTTCAGCGAGGGTGTAGAAGATCTCGCCGTTCAGCAGCTCATCCCGCAGCGAGCCGTTGAAGCTCTCGTTGTAGCCGTTCTCCCATGGCGAGCCCGGGGCGATGTAGAGCGTCTTCACGCCGATCTGCCTGAGCCAGGTCTGGACGGCGGCGGCGATGAACTCGCTGCCATAGCACATTGGGAAGCGCTGGTTCGGGGGCCGCTATGGCCCTGATGAAGGCAAGGCCGCGAAGCGGCCGCAGGCTTCATCAGGGCAAGCCATGGTCGGTCAGCAGGTATCTAAAGTGAGGTTGTCGA